>JALWHA010000344.1 GCA_027038695.1 Acidobacteriota bacterium | reverse complement strand
TTTTTCTCAATCTCCTTGTAAACAGCCTGATTGCCTTCAACGATGTAATAGGTTATCTTTGAGTATTTATCTATATTTTCCCTTGCAAAAAAATTCAAAAAATCCTTTGCAAGCAACCCCTCTCCGGCACCTAACTCTACAACATGTATCCCGTCCTGCTCACCCTCAAAATAATTACCTGCAACCTTTGCCATTACCATACCCAAAATTGAACCTAAATGAGCAGAGGTAAAAAAATCCCCTTCCCTTCCGAGTTTTTTTATATTTTTATAGTACCCGTATTTAGGGTGATAGAGGCATATCTCCATAAACCTTTTAAAAGAGATGTCACCGTTTTCTTTTATTTCTTTCAAAATTTCTTTTTTTGCAGAGTTAAAAATCATTTTATGTCAGGTGTGGAAACCACCTCTCCGTTTTGTATAAAAAAATCAGTATCTTCGTCTATTCCGCCTATTATTCCATCTTTACCGAAACACGCTACCACATAACCGTCTTTTGTTTTTTTGTAAACAATAGGGTTGCCCCAAACATCGGTAATTTTTTTGGGAATATATTTGGGAATTAAATCTTCCACCGAATCAGGGTATTTTCTATAATCCCTGAAATACAACTCAACCGCTCGAGCTAACTGCTTGGTTCTGTCAAAATTTATCTTTTTATTTGCCTCAATTTCAGTTTGCAGCATTTGAGAATACCTGACATAGTTATCCGCCGCAACTTTTCCGCTTTTTGTGTTTGGGTAACTTTCCATTAGCTGCTTGTAAAGGTATAACGCTTTTCTTAACTGTCCCTTTTCATAGAAAAAATCAGCCTTTTGAAGCATTAGAACAGCCCTCGGAGGCTCCTTTTTCTCACAGGAAACCCCCGAAAGCATAAATATTGTCAAAGCAAAAAACAGAACAAATCTTCTCATTAATGTCCTATTCCGTGTAAAAAGAACTTATAGATACCCAAACCTAAAAAAAAGTATACAACAATAAAAAACCATGCCCCCTGTTTAACGTAATCAAAAAAACTTTTCCAATCAATCGCAAACAGATACAGAATCAAAACAAAAATCAAAGTTAAAGTAACAACTCCCATAAACCACCTCTATAAGTTAAGCGTTTTCTTCCTGCTGTTTTTTATATTCCTCAATAATCTTCTGCTGAATATTTGCAGGGACTTCCTCATAATGCGAAAATTCCATATGGAATGTTCCCCTTCCGCCTGTAATTGACCTTAAGGTTGACTCATAAGTCAGCATTTCAGCCATAGGAACCAACGCCTTTATCAACTGATTGTCTCCGGCTGCTTCCATTCCCTGAATTCTGCCCCTTCTTGAATTCAGGTCGCCCATAATATCCCCCATAAATTCTTCCGGAGAATAAATTTCAACCTGCATAATAGGCTCCAATATTGTCGGTTTAGCCTGTTCCATAGCCTTTTTGAAAGCCATTGAACCAGCAATCTTAAAAGCCATTTCGGAAGAGTCAACCTCATGGTAAGAACCGTCGTAAAGGGTAATTTTAAAATCCACCACCGGGTACCCTGCAAGAAACCCCTTCATCCTTGCTTCCTGAATACCCTTTTCAACCGCAGGGATATAGGTTTTAGGAATAGCACCGCCGAAAATCTTGTCTTCAAACTCAAAATCCTTGCCCCTTTCAAGCGGCTCCATCTTTATCTTACAGTGGCCGTACTGCCCTTTACCGCCTGTCTGTTTCTTATATTTTGCCTCAACATCAACCTTTTTCTTGATTGTTTCTCTGTAAGGAACTTTAGGCGGAAGCAATACTGCGTCAACCTTAAACCTTTCCTTCATTTTGGCGAGAGCAACCTCAACATGCAATTGGCCCGAACCGGAAATAAGCAATTGATTTGTTTGAGGGTCTCTTTCAAGTTTTAAAAGCGGGTCTTCCTCGTTTATCTTTTTAAGAGCGGCAGAGATCTTTTCCTCATCGCCCTTTGATTTCGGCTCAATAGCAAACGAAATAGCGGGTTCAGGGAAATTGATCGGAGAAAAAACAACCGGGAAATCTTTTTCCGCTAAGGTATCAGATATAAAGGTATCCTTTAATTTGGCAACTCCGCCTAAATCACCGGCGTACAATTTCTCTATCTTATCGTGGTCTTTCCCCTGCAACAAAAAGATAGCGCCTAACTTTTCGTCGTGGTCTTTTACCGTATTTCTTAAAACAGTATCGGCATTTAAAACACCTGACATTACCCTGAAAATATTTATCCTTCCGGCATGCTGGTCTGAAATCACCTTAAATACAAAGATGCTTGTTTTTTCTTCAGGAGACATTTTAACCTTCACGTCTTCACCGTTAAGTTTTGCGTCATTTTCCTGTCCGAAAGGAGAATCTAAAACATCAACAATAAAATCCATTACCTGATGCACATTGATATTTTTAGTTGCCGAGACAGGCAAAATAGGAAAGAGTTCCCTATTCTTAATAGCGCTTCTAATACCCTTTTTCATATCTTCGTCTGAGAGTTCCCCCTCTTCAAAGAATTTTTCCATTAACTCTTCGTCACTTTCGGCAATAGTTTCCATCAACTTTTCCCTGGCTTCCTGTACCGCATCCTGCACTTCTGCAGGAATATCAACTTTTTTAAACTTGCCCGTCTCCACTTCGTCATAAACATAAGCGACATTGCCGAGAATATCAACCATCCCCTTAAAATCCCCTTCTTTTCCTATGGGGATTGCAACAGGAACCGCTTCGGTTCCGAATTTCTTCTGAATGCCTTCCACAACCTTGTTAAAATCGGAATTGTCCCTATCTAACTTGTTGACGATAAAAAACCCCGGCTTCCCCAACTCTTTTGCAATCTTCCAGGCTTTTTCGGTTTGCACCTCAACCCCGGAAACCCCGCATACAAGGTAAGCCACATAGTCCGTAATCCTTAAGGCACCCCTCGCTTCAGGGAAAAAGTTTCCGTAACCGGGAGTATCAAGTATATTTACTTTTACTTTATTTCTTTCAAAAAATGCAAGTGCGGTGGTCAATGAAATTTTTCTTTTAATTTCTTCAGGGTCATAATCCGTTATGGCATTACCGTCGTCTACTTTTGTTAAACGATTGGTAACACCCGCATTGAACAGCATAGCACTGGTTAATGATGTCTTTCCGGTATCTCCGTGTCCCACTAAGGTAACCACCCTTAGGTTTTTGGTTTCATAAACTTTCATAACTCCTCCAACCTTACAACAATATTGATAATAAAATATTATCACAACAATTTTACATTAGCAAACCCGTACGGTTTGATTTTTATCCGATTTGTTTTATAATGTGTATATGAAAAAAGAATTTAAAATACAACTAATTGCAAAAAAAGAAAACACGGAAATAAAGGAAATATTAAACTTAGATGAGAATTTTTTTAATAACCTAAAGAACGACTTTCTTCAAAATAACTTTGAATCTATTTGTTGTCACATAGTACAAAACAGCACGAGACAGCATATTGAAAAAGTGTTAATGCTCTTTGAACTGCTGTTAGATACCCTTCCTTTTGTTACCCCTGGCCTTAAAACAGATATTATGCTATTGATAAGCGAAGCGTTGTCTAATGCCGTTTACCACGGAAATCTAAAAATGCCGAAAGACTTTAGAAAAGAAAAATCTATTCTTGAGTATGAGAAACACGTGGCAAAAACCACCCCGCATTTTTTTGATAAAAAAGTTAAAATTGAAAGTGGAATTTCCCCTGAAAAGTTCTATTTCTATATAACCGACAGCGGTGACGGCTTTGACTATCAAAAAATTTTGGAAAAAGAGGAACCGCCCCTGCCTATGGAAGAATTCGGAAGGGGAATTTTTATTATAAAAAACAGCGCGGATGAGATATTATTTAACAATAACGGGAAAACTCTTAAAATAATTAAATATATCGGGGGTTAAAATGATTCACATGGAAAAAACACAGGACGGGGGGAAAACGACAATCACCATCAAAGGAAAAATAACTTTTGAAAATACCGGGGAAATCAGGGAAAAAATGAAAGAAATTCTGAGAGACGAATCGCTGAAACATTTGATATTAGATATGAAAGAAGTATCTTTTATAGACTCAAGCGGGTTAGGATTATTGGTATCAATAAAAAACACCATGATAAGAAAAGACGGGGCATTTGCAATTGTAAACCTTTCGGATACCGTAAAAAAGATAATGAAACAAACTGGATTGGACAGGTATTTCGGGATTAATTAACCATGAAACAAGCAAAAGTGCTTATAGTTGACGACGAAGCAAGGATTCTTGAAATTCTCAAACTTTATCTTGAAAATCAAAAGTTTGAAGTTTATACCGCATCGTCGGGGCAGGAAGCATTGGAACTTTTAGAAAAAATTGAAATAGACGTAATTGTATCGGATTTAATGATGCCGAACATAGACGGAACACAACTGTGTAGAATTGTTAAAAACGAAGAAAAATACAATAACCCATATTTTATAATGCTCACGGCCAAAACGACTATAGACAGTAAAATAGAAGGGTTAAAGATAGGAGCCGACGACTACATCACAAAACCTTTTAACGTAAAAGAGGTTATTGCCAGGGTACTTGCGGGAACAAGGATAAAAAAACTACAAAACGACGTGTTAGAAAAGAACAAAGAACTTGAAAAGTATAAAGCCAATATGGAAAAAGAGATATATATGGCATCAAGGTTCCAGAAATCCCTTATCCCCCGCAAAGGCAAAGTAACCGACGAGATCTCCATAGATTACCTTTATATCCCTGCGATTCAGATAGGAGGGGATATATTTGACATAAAAGAACAACCAAACGGAAATGTGGCGTTTTTTATCGCTGACGTAACGGGACACGGCATTGTGGCGGCATTAATAGCGGCAATACTGAAACTATCCTTTGTGCAGGCGTGTTCTCTTTATTCGTCTCCCTACGATATCGCACAAAAGATTAATAAAGACCTGCTTGATACTACTACGGACGAACAATTTGTCTCCCTGTTTATAGGAGTAATAGATACGAGGAATATGGAACTAAAGTATATACGAGCAGGCCACCCGGAACAATTTTTGAAAACTCAAGGGAAAATAGTAGAGTTAGGCGGGGACGGTTTTTTAATAGGAATAACCGACAATCTGTTAATTACCGAGCAGAAAATTGCAATTTTACCTGACGACATTATCTACCTGTACACTGACGGAATAACCGAAGCGCAAAACAACAATGAAGAACTATTCGGGATAAACAGATTAAAAAACACTTTAATTAGAAAAGACGATTTAACGGCTGTTTTAAAAGAGATCAAATTTTTCACAACACACTTTGACGACGATATAACCCTTGTAAAGATAAATATAAGCGTAAACAATTTCTTCTAATCTTCAATTAACTTAAGTATACCGATGTAATTAAGGTTTCTATATTTTTGTGCATAGTCAAGGCCGTAGCCTACCACAAATGCATCAGGTATATCAAAACCGTTGTAATCTACGTCCACGTCAACAAGCCTTCTTGAAACCTTGTTTAACAGGGTGCAAACCCTTAAGGTTTTAGGGTTTCTCGCCTTTAGCACTTTCAACACTTCCCTTAAAGTTAAACCCGTGTCTATAATATCTTCAACTATTACAACATTTTTACCGTTTATGTCACTGTCAAGGTCTTTCAAAAACCTTACTTCCCCTGAAGATTCTATATCGTTTCCGTAACTTGTAACACTCATAAAATCAAGCATACAGGGGATAGTTACCTTTCTTGCCAGATCCGCCAGAAAAATAACGGAACCCTTTAATAACCCTACAAGCAAAACATCTTCCCCTTTAAAATCCCTGCTGATCTCTTTTCCTAATTCTTCAACCCTTTTCATTAATTTCTCTTCGGAAATAAGAATACTCTCAATAACCTCTTTTTTTGACATATTTACTCCAAATTTTCTTTTCTTCTCTTCTATTATTAAAAATAAAAAATATTTTTCAAGGGAAAAGGCACACGGGGAACATTAAAAATCCAAACCGAATTGTATTTGAGGGAGAAAACAAATAAATACCGCTAAATTTTTACTTTTTTAATTGTAAATAAAAACTTTTGCTATAATGAAAATAATCAAAATTCAAAGGAGGTATTATGGAATTTGAAACCCTTATACTTGAAAACAGAGACGGAATTTTTGTCTTAACAATAAATAGGCCCAAGGTTTTAAATGCACTTAACCGCACGGTTTTAACAGAGTTAGACAAAGCGATAGACCATATAAAATCCGTTGAAAACGTACACGGTCTTGTTATTACCGGAGCGGGAGAAAAATCCTTCGTAGCGGGAGCCGATATCTCGGAATTTCAGGGAAAAACCTCCGAAGAGGCGAGAAAGCAGAGTGATTGGGGACAATCTATCTTTAAAAAGATTGAAGATTTGCCATTCCCTTCAATTGCGGCAATCAACGGCTTTGCTTTAGGAGGAGGATTGGAACTTGCAATGTCGTGCACCTTCAGGTATGCTTCTCCAAACGCAAAGGTAGGCCAGCCTGAAGTAAAGTTAGGCTTAATACCCGGTTATGCAGGGACGCAGAGGCTTACAAGGTTAATCGGACACAGCAAAGCCCTTGAGATCTGTATGACGGGAAGAATGGTTAAGGCGGAAGAAGGATTAAAATTGGGAATTATTGACAGAATTATAGAAGAAAACCTTGTTGAAGAGGCAATTAAATCAATAAAAGAAATTCAAAAAAACTCACCTATTGCGGTTTACTACTGCAAAAAGGCGATAATGGAAGGAAAAGAAATGCCCTTTGAAAAGGCATGTGCGCTTGAATCAAACCTATTCGGATTATGTTTCGCAACCGACGACGCAAAAGAAGGGGTTAGCGCATTCTTAGAGAAAAGGGAGGCGAACTTTAAAGGAAAGTAATACCAAACTCGGGGGCATATATGGGATTCAAAGTCTTAATTAAAGATCTTGCAAACGGCAAGGAATGGGTAAAAAAACTTAACCAACCGATATTTTTTATAGGAAAATCCTCAAGTAACGAAATCAGCCTGAACAACCCTAAAGTATCTTCAAGGCATGCAAGGGTCATGGTCAGGGGAGACAAGATAACTATTGAAGATTTAAAAAGCACCAACGGAATATTTTTTAACAACCACAGGATAGACAGGAGTGCCGACCTATCATTCGGAGACAGCGTAAAAATAGGAGACTATTTAATTACAGTTGTCGGAGAAGATTTTGAAACAAGCGATAGCGACGAAGGAGAACAACTTGAGTTCAAATTTGACCCCTTTGCCTACGTAAGGCCTTTTTTAGCCCCGATAAACGACTTTCTTGAAGATGCCTCCATATCCGAAATTATGATAAACGGACACGATAAGATCTATATTGAAAGAAAGGGGAAAATTGAAAAAACAGACAAAAAGTTCTCAAGCGAAAAAGCACTTGTCGCCGCTATTAAAAACATTGCAAGGGCATTAGGGAAAGACGTTAGCGAACTAAGCCCCAGGTTAGACGCAAGGCTTGACGACGGTTCCCGTGTAGCGGCGGTTATCCCTCCTTGCGCTTTAACCGGCACCTATGTCTCAATAAGAAAATTCTCAAAAAAAGCCTTAACTTTGCACGATTTAATAAATTTCGGGGCAATTACCCGGGAAGCAATAGACTTTATCGAACTGTGCATTTTAATGAAACAAAACGTAATTGTATCGGGAGGAACAGGCTCGGGGAAAACCACTCTTCTAAATGTGCTGTCCTCCCTTATTCCAGACAACGAAAGGATAATCGTTATAGAGGATACGGCGGAACTGCAACTGCAAAAAGAACATATTTTAAGAATGGAGGCAAAACCGGCTGACAAAAAAGGCAGGGGAGAGGTTACAATTAGAGACCTGCTTCACTCTACATTGAGAATGAGGCCCGATAGGATTGTAATAGGAGAAATCAGAGGGGGAGAGGCGTTTGACCTACTTCAGGCAATGAATACCGGGCACGGAGGCTCAATGTCCACCATCCACTCTAACGCACCTCTTGATACCTTATCAAGGCTCGAAAACACCACCCTTCAAAGCGGAATACAGTTGCCATTAAAAGCCATCAGGGAGCAGATCTCTTCTGCAATAAACATAATCGTTCACACTAAAAGGTTTGAAGACGGTTCAAGGAAGGTGAACTATATTTCAGAGGTTCTGGATTTAAAGCCTGATATGAGTTATAACCTGCAACATATCTTCGTTTTTGAGAGAAGCGGGAAAGACAAAGAAGGAAGGGTTTTGGGAGAATTGAAATTTACCGGCAATAAACCTACTTTCCTTGAAGAAGCAAGGAAGGCGGGATTTATAAAAAAAGGAAGTTTCCTTGATTCTATAAAATAATAAGGAGGTTGTTTTGGAACACAAACCGTTTGTTCCCGAAAAGACAGATTTAAAAGAATTTACTTTCAGAGCAGTGTTTTTCGGTGCCATATTCGCAATTGTATTAGGAGCCGCAAACGCTTATCTGGGGCTTAAAGTAGGCCTGACGGTTGCAGCCACTTTCCCTGCGGCTGTTATGGCAATGGCAATTTTAAAGGGGTTAAAAGGCTCGGTTTTAGAAGAAAACATATTCAGGACTACCGCAGCGGTAGGAGAGGCTCTTGTTGCGGGAGCCATCTTCACCATTCCGGCTTTTCTAATAGCGAAAGACCCGGCAACAGGTAAGCCTTTATGGGACCACCTGCATTACTTTGAATCTACGGTTTTAATGCTGTTAGGCGGTGTTTTAGGCGTTTTATTCGTATCATTTTTAAGAAAGATACTTGTTGAAGACAAAACCCTGCCTTTCCCTGAATCGGTTGCCTGCGCTGAAATAGTAAAAGCGGGCCAGGGCGGCGCAAGCGGGGCTAAATACGTTTTCGGCTCAATAATTTTTGCGGCGTTTTTAGAGTTTATTAAAAACCCTGTCGGCGGGCTTGCTCTATTCAAAGACAGTTTTTCCAAATTTCTCCACTTTAAGACATCAGCGATCAACTTCTTAACCACAAGCGGTAAAAACCTGATATCAAAAAAGTTCGGCGGCGGCATGCTTCTTAAATCGCCTAACGCATCCCCGGCTATGTTAGGGGTCGGATACATAATAGGGTACAAACCTTCGGCAATTGTTTTTTCAGGGGGAGTTTTCGCCTGGTTATTGTTCGTACCTCTTTTAAACTTCCTTTTCAGCGGGACATTTAACTCACTTATCGGCCAAACCGTAAACGGTGTTCAGGTTACTGACGCGGTTATAAGCGGCGCTATCTGGAACTCAATAGTAAGGCCATTTGCGGTAGGGGCTATGCTTGTGGGTGCGTTCTACACCCTCTACAGCATGAGAAAATCACTATGGACGGGAATAAAGAGAGGCTTTAAAGACCTATCAAAAATCAAAGAGGAAATAGAAGAAGGCGGAGAGGTCCCAAGGCTTGAGCATGACTTACCTTTTAAATTCACTATAATCTCAATCTTCCTTCTGGTAATCCCTATTGCAATGATCTATTACTACTTCTGCCAATCGGTAACTGGAGCAATAGTCGCAGCATTGGTAATGACACTTGCAGGATTTTTGTTCGCAGCGGTTGCAGGGTTCTTAGTGGGAACCATAGGCTCTTCAAATAACCCGATTTCAGGATTGACACTTTCAACTCTGATTGTAGCTGCTTTAATAATGGTTACAATAGGAGTTAAAGGCGGCCCGGGTATCGCCGCAGTTTTAGGGGTTGCGGCTGTAGTCTGCACATCTTCAGGGGTTGCCGGGGATATTATGCAGGATTTGAAGGTTGGACATATTATAGGAGGAACCCCGTGGAAAATGGAGATCGCATGCATTATCGGAGTTATTGCGGCATCTCTCGTTATGGTTTTCCCGATGCAGGTTCTTCACACCGCGACACCAGGCGGAATCGGAGGTCCTAACCTTCCCGCTCCTCAGGCAGGCTTAATGGCAATGTTAGCGGAAGGAATAGTAGGTGGACAGATGGCATGGCCTTTAGTTATAACCGGGATTGGCTTTTCCATAGGCATGATATTAATTGACGCTCCGTCTCCGATGCTTATTGCGGTTGGTATGTACCTGCCCCTTGAATCCACCTTCGCAATATTTGTAGGCGGGATTATCAGGGTATTGGCAGATAAGTTTGCCGAAAAGAACGGACTTGACAAAGGGAACGAGACCTTTGTAAATACAGGTACCCTTATCGCTTCAGGCTTGATTGCGGGAGAGGCTTTAATGGGGATGGGAATAGCCGCCATTGTTGCTTTCAGGGATAAACTGCACATTCCAAACTTCTCGTTAGGCGAACCCTTAGGCGCATGGGGCGGGTTGCTTGTATTTTTACCTATCGCCTATATCTTGATTAAACTTCCTATTAACGCAGCAAAGAAAAACAATGGCTAAAAAAAAGATACAAAAAGAAAGAAACCTATTAGATTTAGTACCGGAAAAACTCTGTGAATCTGTTTTAGACGAGGAGGGCAGGGCAATAATCCTTGCCCCCCGTTTTAAATCAAGGTTAGGGAGAAAAATCTTTGAACCTTTTATAAAAAATAAGTATGTAAAGATACACCTTGATAAAATAGGCACATTTGTATGGAATGAAATTGACGGTCAAAAAGACGTGTTCGAATTATCAAAATTATTAAAAGAAGAATTCGGAGAAGAAATTGACCCGCTCTATGAGAGGATCGGGAAATTTTTAGCAATTATGAAGGTAAACAATTTTATTAAACTTAAAGAAAAGGGGGATTAATCCCCCTTATTTTTCCTCCTCATTTTTCCTGTAACAATCTGAACAAAGTACGGTGTTTTCGTCTTCGGGAATAAAATTAACAAACTCTTCCTTTCCACACTTGCAACACTTAATCCTTGTCAACACCCCTAATTTTTTCTTTCTGTTTGAGTTCGGCGCATTGCCCTTTAATTCCAGATAACAATTATCACAGAGTTTTACCGGAGCGGAAAACCTTTTATAGTTAACAATCTCTGTTTTACCACACCTTTCACATTTAATTTCAAACTTCCCGGCAACCCTTTTTATCAATTCTTTGTTTCTCTTCTCCCTGTTCTTTTTAGCCTGATAGCAATCCCAGCATAGAACAGCAACCCCCCTTTTAGGCACAAAAGGAACCGTCTCTTCTTTGCCGCATATTGCACATTTTATCTTTGTTTTGGGTTTTTGTTTCTCTTTAACGGGAATATGTTCCCTTTTTCTCTTATCCCTCATCAATTCCCCGTATAAACATGTTCAGACATACTTGCCGTCGGCAGTACACTCATTCCAAGGTAAGTAAATACAACTGCCAGGAATCCTATTATAGCAAATATTACTGCTTTTCTACCCCTCCAACCTTTAATATACCTTAAGTGAAAGTAACTAATGTAGATCAACCAGGTAATTAGCGACCAATTCTCTTTCGGGTCCCAGAACCAGTAATCTCCCCATGCAAACTTTGCCCAGAGAGAACCTGTTATAAGCCCCAAATTCAAAAAAGTAAAACCTACAATAATCAATTGGTGAGTAAATTCTTCAAGGTCTATGACTTCGCCCCCTAAAGCGTTTATCAAAAAGTTTGACCATTTAGTATCACCCTGCAACTCAATTTTATCAGGGAAAAACAAGTACAATACCCCTGTGGCAAAAGAAACAGCCAGAGCACCGTAACCTACAAAATAAATTACCACATGAGGGATAAACCAGCCGCTTTGAAGGGCAGGAGGAAGGTTTATAATTTCAACGTCAACCTTGACAACAGCAAATAAAAGGGAACCTAACGCCATTAAAAGAGACGCAGCGCCTACTATCTTTACCTTTCTAAAGAGTTCAATTACAAGATAAACAAGTATTATGCAAAAGGAAGCAAATATTAAAGACTCGTAAAAGGTTTTAAAGGGAGGCCTTCCCGCCTGAATCCATCTCTGAATTATAAGGTAACCGTTTATTAAAAACCCTATAAAAAGCGTAATCCTCCCGAACGCATATAACCCCTTTGAGCGTGAAAAAAGGCTTACCGTATAAATTATTAAAGCAATAAAGTATACCCATATCAGGGCAAACAGAAAGGTATTAATTCTTGAAAAGTTTTCTATTAACGTCATCATTTCTCACCTCACATCTTAAAATAGAACCTTAAAATTCCACCTATGGTCAACATAAAGAAGCCCAAATAAACTATATATACACCCGGGTCTTTTGCAACCGAGATGCCGGAATAATTCGGGTCTTTCGGGTCATAGTTGCTTTGATAAAAGTAAAAACCGTGATATACCAGAGGGTCATTTACCTCAATAACGTGTTTTTTTACCTCTTTCCCGTGGTCAATAACTGTTACGTAACTTCTATACGCTTTAGGATCTGTATTTTTGTCCCTTAACAAAAGTGCAATTTTCCCGTTCTCAAGAAAGGTAGCCTTCTGGTCTTTTGCAGCAAATTGAACCTCTTTGTTATTCCCGCCTTTTTCCCAGAGCACCTTAACCACAGGGTTTTTATACTTATCTGAAGCAGAAACCTCTTGCAATTGTACCGTTGACTGTTTATCGAATTTTTTAAATACCAGTTTATAGTTTTTAAATTCCAGGGTGTTTTCTTTAAGTGCAGTTCTATTTTTCACCTTAAAATTCTCAACTTCTATCACCTTTTTGTCCGAAGATACAATATAAATCGGTTTGTCTTTCATTGAAGGGATATACAAAAATTTCAAAGAACAACCGTCGGGAATCTTCTTCCCGTGAGAGAATTCGGGGAAATTTTGAAAAGTCCAATGGGTTAATTTTTCCCCATTTTTCTTGTTTATAAAGATCAAATGAAGAGCCGGATTATCCGGATTATCCCCGTTTGAAATAACCTTCTGTGTTTTGGTATCAATTGAAAATGACGGGACAAAATCGTCCACTTTGATCAGATAGTTTTTGGAAAAATCATAGGTTTTTCCCAATTTAACCGATAGGGTTTTGCTTCCTTCAGGACAATTTATTGAAAGTATGTACTTCTCTTTAACAATATCCCTTATCTCTTTGTCATTTTTAGGTAAATTCCATTTAAAGATAACCAAGCCTTCTCCGTTGGGAAGAAAAAACCTATCTCTCCCCGGCACGTCAAAGAAAAGGCCTGAAACCTTTTGAGATTTTGTTTCCATTAACACCTCTACCCCGGGTACCCCGTTCTTGTCATGCTTTAAGATTTCCTTTTGCTTGTAGTCTCTATAAAACTTAAGTATTTTCAATTTAGCGTCAGCCTCTTTTATATTGTACTCTTTTCCCTCAACGGCTTTTAACGAATAAGGCTTACCGAAATTTGAGTTTGTGGAATTTCTCGTATAAACGTAAACCCTGAAATCCGGGGGGTAGTAATCTATTTCAAATTTGTCAAGCCTGATCCCGAAATCCAACTTATGGGTTTTATCAAGCATAACATCGTATCTGGTTAAATTAAACTTGTTATGTGTTTCCCCTACATGAAAATGGATATACCCTTTTATTCCGAAAATGGCACTTATTGACCCGCCTAAAACAATAACAAAAATACTTAAATGAATAAGGAAGAACCCAATCTTTTTCTTTGTAATAGGCAACTTCTGAAAGGTGCACAACAACAGGTTTACGTTTAATAAACCTACAAGCAACATAAACCAGAGAGAATGATAGGTATCCTGCAAGGTAAAAAGTTTTATAAACCTGTAAAACCCTTCGGAATAATGTTTCAGGTATTGAGATTGGTCAACATTTTGCAAAATCAATGTCCCTATTATTACCGCAATCGCCAGATAGATTATAACGGCGGCAGCTAACTTGATAGAGGACAGATACTGCCACAAACCTTTTCTATCTTTAATTAACCAGATTACAAAGCCTGCGACAAACACAACAACCGAAGCGTAAAACGCTGTAGTATTCAGATTAAATAAAAGTTGCATAAAAAGAAAATAAAGAATTATTATGCCGCTCGTCCAGAGGTAAAAGCCAAGGCTTTTTTTGTTCATCTCTTCTCCCTTCTATAAAACAAATAAATTAATTGAAAATTCTTTCGAATTACCAGTTAAAAAAACCTGATTTATCCTTTGATTTTTTCTTCTTTTTCCCAAAATGGGACTTCAAATATTTAATAGCCATCGTTCTGAAACTTTCAGGAGAATACTCTTTTTCACCCTGCTCAAACAAATCATGGTTTTCCGCATACCTGTAAGTAGTTAACACCACTGAATAAACCTCATTTTCATTGAAATCCTTCCCGTTAACCTTTTTAATCTCAAGCCGTTTCCCTTCGGGTTTTGAAAAATCTACCGAATAATCTATATTTCTTGCGATATCACAGTAAAAGGGTTTTGCTTCAGGTTTTAATTTTCCTTCAGAATCAAATAAATCAACTCCCTTTTCAAGGAGTGTATACAGGTTGCTCCCTTTAATCCTGCACCTTACCAGATAATTGTCATAAGGCAATAGTTTAAATACATGTCTGATCCTTAAGGTATCACCCTTTTCTTTTACCACACCGTCGTACGGTAAAGTTGACAGGTAAATATCGGCCCCGGGGAACACGGCCTTTTCCATGTCTATAAGGAGATCAAAACCTGACCCGGGGTTGTTGTAATCCTGTGCAAACTCAATAGCATCTTTGTATTTGCCTATTTTTTGATTCATAAAATCTTCTAATCCTGAAGTTATATACTTAACATTTTTGTCTATAGACTTAATCTTCTTGCCGTTAACATTGAGAACGGTAGATGTTTTATTCAGAATTTCCCAGTGTCCATCCCTTTTCTGAAGGTCAATCATTACAATACCCAACGATTGATAATAGTTTTTCGGCTGACAAATCAACACCTTTTTGTAAATCTCAATAGGGTTTTCCCTGTGAGTATGTCCGTAAATCGCCACATCTATTCCTTTTACATGCTCTAAAACATAGTACAATGCGTTTTCAAAAGGTTCTTTTGCCATAAACATAGGCCCCTTACCGCTATGGACAAGTGCAACAATTACGTCCGCACCCTGTTTCTTCAATTCCTTCACGGTGTTCTCGGCAGATTCTGCCATCTGTTTAAAAACAATACCTTTCACGTTTTTCGGAGGTTCAAAATACTGAGTAGCAGGGGTAGTCAATCCGAAAAACCCGATTTTTACCCCGTCTTTTTTTATAATTTTATAAGCAAAAGTAAAAGGCTCCCCTTTTTTGTACACATTAGCGGAAAGCCAAGGAAATTCGGATTGGTTTATAGAATCAATAAGGTATTGAAGGCCGAAGTCAAAATCATGATTGCCGATTACAGCCAGGTCATATTTTATTTTATTCATATCTTTAATAACCGGGTTTGGTTTGTCTTTTTTGTAATGTGCGTGATAATAATTTATAGGACTTCCTGAAATAGTATCGCCGCAATCCACTAAAATAACATTTTTATTTTCTTTTCTGATATTTTCTAATAAATAAGCAATATACGGTAGACCGTAATTAATATCCTCATCATTTATATAATCGTGAGAAGTTATATGACCGTGAGTATCGGTTGACGCAACTATAGTAATTGAAGTTGTCTGCCCGAAAGTTATCAAACTAAAAACCCCTATCAAAAAAGCCCCCAACACCTTTTTCATCAAAACCCTCCGTGTATTTTAAATTTCTTTACTTTCAATTAAAATCGCCCCCCTGTCTTTCATCTCCCGCAGAGCCTTCTCCCCGTCGTCAGGGTTGACATTAACCGCTTTTATGCAATCCGTAACGACAAAAGTCTTAAATCCTCTTTGCAAAGCGTCTATAACAGTGGCTTTCACACAGTAATCGGTAGCAAGGCCGCAAACATACAATACGTCAACCTTGCTTTCTTTCAAAAATTCTTCAAGGTTTTTATTGGTTGCTTCAAAGGCGCTGTACCCGTCGTCTTTATTTCCCGTTCCCTTCTCAAAAACAAAACCTATCTTTTCGCTGCTTAATTCGGGGTGAAATTCGCTTCCATTCGTTCCCCTGACACAATGAACAGGCCACCTGTCAAAGTGGACGGTTTTTGCGGGGTGCATATCTTTTGAAGCAATAACCAAATCACATTTATTCATTATTCTATTTATCGGCCCGACAATCTTATCTCCGTCTTTAACCGGCAAAGCTCCGCCGGGGCAAAAATCATTCTGCAAATCAACTATTAAAAGACATTTCTTTGTCATAAATGCTCAAGCCTCCTCTCTATAAGGTTATGGCGCAAAGTGTAAAGTTTATCCGAAATGCCCACTCTGTAAAGGTGAGGGTTTACAAACCTTTTAAACTCGGAAGGCAACTGTTCAAACCTTCGGAGGGAAAAATCCCTTACCTCTTTTAAAGGCGGGAAATTATAACAAAGTTTACCGTTATCAACAATGTTATAAAAAACCCTTTCAGGCTTTAAATCTTTACTTATCTCGGTTTTTTTAAATGGAATCGAGGGATGCCTTAACAAAGAAACGCTCTCAACCCCTTCGTTTGACAGAATGACTCCGTCTATAAAAAACTCATCGTCTTGATTCAAAAACCTTATTACCTGTTTATTTCCCGGAAGGTTTATCTTCTCGGTATTCTCACTAAATTTTAAGGTAGGCCTATCTCCTATCTCAGACAGCTTATACACCCCGTCCAATGCAGGCTGAGAGTAAGACGTAATAAGTTTGGTTCCTACTCCGAATATGTCAATGGGAGCGTTTTGATCTAAAAGTGAATCTATAATATGCTCGTCAAGTTGATTGGAAACCACTATTTTGACATAATGCAATCTGTTTTCGTCAAGCATTTTCCTCGCCTTTTTGCTGAAATAAGCAAGGTCTCCGGAATCAAGCCTTATCCCCTTTAGGCGATATCCCTTTTCCTCAAGGTATTTGGCAATTTTTATAGCGTTCGGGATTCCCGATTTTAAAGTATCGTAAGTATCTACAAGCAAAGTGGTGTTATCGGGATAGATATCCGCATACCTTTTAAAAGCAAGGTACTCGGAATCAAAACTCTGAATCCAGCTATGAGCGTGAGTGCCTATAGGAGGAATATCAAAAACCTTTGCCGCATAAGTGTTTGAAGTGCCCGCCGCACCTCCTATAAAACTCGCTTTGGAGCCTGCAATCGCAGCAAAGCCCTGTGCTCTTCTCATTCCGAAATCTGCCACAACCCTCCCTTTGGAAGCAAAGTACATTCTCCGTGTCTTTGTGGCTATCAAGGTTTGATAATTTATAAAATTTAAAAGCATTGTCTCAAGCAACTGCGCCTCAATAATACTTCCTACAACTTTTATTAAAGGCTCGTTATTAAATACAATATCCCCTTCCTTAAATGAATAAATATTCCCCTTAAAACGAAAATCTTTAAGATAATCTAAAAAATCTTTATCAAAGCCTAAAGATTCAAGGTAATTCAAATCGTCTTCTGAAAACCTGAAGTTTAAAACAGCGTTTATAGCATCCTCAAGCCCCGCAAAAACCGTGTAGCCTCCGCCGAAGGGGTTTCTTCTGAAAAAAAGGTCAAAAACAACCCTGTCGTCCTTTTTCCCGCTGAGAAAATAGGCCTGAGACATGGTTAATTCATAGAAATCTGTATATAAACCGGAGAAATACTTTTCTTTAAACATAAAATCCCCTTCACTATTTTACACGAATTTACGGATTTTCAAAGTATTGAGGGAAACTATAAAAAAATGGTGGAGCTAACGGGACTCGAACCCGTGACCTCCACACTGCCAGTGTGGCGTGCTCCCAGCTGCACCATAGCCCCACCTGTTAAAAACAAATTATACCTTAATTTTCAGGATTTTCAATCTCTGTTTCAGCGTCAATTTTTTCTTTTTCTTCAGATTCTTCTTCTGCCGCATCTTCTTCCGAATCTTCCGTTTGCTCTTCTTTGTATTGAGAGATCTCTTCTTCCTCAACGTCTATAAATTCCGCTTCTTCCTGCAATTCTTCCTGATTGATCTTTTCAATCAACTCTTCTTTTTCCGCTATCTTCTCCTCTATTCTCCCTAACCTTTCAAAAAACTCTTTATACTTTTCCTGATCAAGGTTGTCTTCTTTGGTTGCAAAATACAAATAACGGCCCAATTCTTTAAAAACTGTTCCCATTTGATGTTTCAAACTCGCAATTTCAAGTTTAAGATTGGAAATCTTCCACTTTCTCTGAGCCTCTTTTCTGATCTTTACCGAGGTTTCTTTAATAAATTCCAGGGATTTTTCCATCAACTCTTTAGTTTTTTCTTTCGCTTTTTCTTTATCAACCATTATTTCCTCCTTAACGGTTATTTCTTTCGGAAAGAATACACAATTCAACCTATCAATAATCTATAAAAAATTATAGATTTTTCAAGATAAAATCACTTAACAATCTGTAAATTTCGGCAAATTCAGAATCTTTCTCCGTCAAAACTTCAATTTCTTTTTTAATTGTCTCATAATCCTTTCTCTTTGCGGGACCTGTCAAAATCCCCTCTAATTCACTACCCATTATCACCTTTTTGCATACAGGCATTACGAGGCCTTTACTAACATCATTAAAATCTATTCCGCATTCTTTAAACAATTTTTCGGCAATAAGCAAAGAGACGACGGGAAAATTGGAAGCAAAAACACAGGCTATGTGGTACAACGCTTTCTGTCTTTCAGAGATTTTTTTAATATGCCCTTTCCACTTGCCGATTAATACCGAAAAATATCGAAACAGAGAATCGTCCCCTTGATATGTCCAGAAGATGCCTTCAGGGAAAAAATCAAGCGGTTTGGAGAAAGAAAAAGCCGGGTGAAGGGACACAAGGTTTTCGGTTTTAGTGTTTTTCAGAATAGAGGCAGGAAAAAACCCGCTCAAATGTACAAGTATGTGCTTTCCAGTTAACTCCCTTTCTATCTCCAAGGTTTTTTCCCGTATTACGGAATCAGGAACAACTATCCAGACAATTTCGGCATTAATCGCATTGTCAGCGATATTCTCTCCGATACCCTTTAAAGAGTTTAAAAGCGTTTGTCCAACCCTACCCTTGCCGATGACAAAATGCTTCATTTTCCCCTCTGAATAAATACCTTTTCAGGTTTGAGCACAACACCGTTTTCCTTCTTTTTTACCGAACAAATTGAGATAAGTTCTTTAAAAAACGGAGTAAAAACTCTTGCTTTATCGGTTTGGATTTCAAAGTTTGCAAGATATACCTCATTGCCAGAATATATCTTCTCAAGTGTTTTATCCTCGGGAACCACCGCGTCAAAACGGTAGAGAATATCTTTTTGAGGCATAGGTTTTAAATTATCCGTCGTTACGGCGTCTTGCACATTGTAATCCCCAATACTGAGCCTTCTTAAACTCTTAACATAACAACCGCAGTTTAGTTTTTCCCCTAAATCCCTTGCAATAGAGCGGATATACGTCCCCGTTCCGCATATAATTTCAACATTTATCTCAGGAAAGTCATAGGATAGCACCTTTATCTCTTTTATAAACACTTTGGCTTTTTCAGGCTTTACTGCTCTCTCTTTCCTGTTTAATTTATACAGCCTCTCCCCGTTGATTTTTTTCGCAGAAATAAAAGGAGGCAACTGCTCTATCTCCCCTTCAAAGGTTTTTAAAACTTCCATTATTTGTTTTATCGGCATTTTCAAAAGGGGAAACTCTTTTATTACCTTTCCCGTTATGTCATCAGTATCCCTGAATTCACCTAAAACAAAAGTTGCCTTATAAGTTTTCAAATACTCGTGAAAGTAATCGGCAAGCCTTGTAAAAGCCCCCGTGCAAACTATCAAAAGCCCGGTAGCAAAGGGGTCTAAAGTTCCCGTATGCCCCACCCTTTTTATACCTAACTTTTTTCTAACACCCCTGACCACATCAAAAGAGGTTAAGCCTTCAGGTTTGTCTATGAGATAAACATTATTCATCTTTTAAAAACTCGTTTTGTACCTTTTCAAAAACCTCGTCAAAACTCCCTTTTATCGTGCACCCTGCGGCAAATTTATGGCCGCCTCCAGAAAGTTTTGACGCCACTTTATTTACGATAACCTTGCCTTTGCTTCTCAACGAAACCTTAAAAATACCTTTTTCAATCTCCAGAAAGAAAATCCCGACATCCACATTTTCTATTCCTCTCGGGTAATTGGCAAAATTCTCAGTATCCCTTGAAGTGCAGTTGAATTTTTTTAAGTCCTCCAGAGTCAAAACACCGTAACAGAGGGTGAAATCCTTGACTTTAAAGGTGTTAAGGTTTTGAAGATAGTAACCTAACAGTTTTGTCTTTTCTATTTTATTGTTTCCGTAAACCTCATTGCACACAAGTTGATTATCAAGCCCTTTTTCCATAAGAAAAGATGCGATATCAAAGGTTGTCTTCCCTACGTTTGAATAAGCAAACCCTCCGGTGTCAGTATGAATGGCGGTGTACAGTGCATTGGCTATGTAAGAATCAATTAAATCGGGAAAAAACTCTTTAAAAAATAAAGCAGCCATTTCCCCTACCGAAGAGGCTTGAGGGTTGACTATGTTAATATCCGCATAAAAAGTGTTATCCGGGTGGTGGTCAAAGTTAACGGTTTTACCGTAATTTTCAAGTTCAATCCCGCACCTTTCAATTGTGCCGCATTCAAAAAGGATTACAGGCTTCCCCTCACAACGG
>JALWHA010000343.1 GCA_027038695.1 Acidobacteriota bacterium | reverse complement strand
GGCTTTTTCTTTCCCTTAAAAAAATTTTTTAAAAAAAATCAAAAAAAATTTTCAAAGCGAACACCTGTGTTCGTTTTAAGACTTTATTCTCTATAATGAGAAAAAAATCGGAGGCTGATATGAAAACGGCAAACATAATCAAAATCCTTTTATATGCAATATTTATCGCAGGAATAATACTATCCGTATCCCTTCCCTATTACTTCCCCATACCCTCAAGCAACATTTATGACATAGCATTCTCAATATCATTAGCAGGGCTTGTTGGCATAGGCACAAACACAATCGCAATAAAAATGCTGTTCAGGCCTTTAAACAAAACATTCTTCGGAAGACAGGGCTTGCTTCCCAGAAACAAAGAAAAAATAGCTGCCACATTAGCAGAAACAGTAAAAGAAAGGATTATAAACACCGAAGCAATTACAAATTACCTTACCGAAAAGGACAACCTTGAAAAAATAATAAAAAAACTCTCAAACCTTATTGACACAGCGCTGAAAAGTGAAGAAACAAAAAGAAGCATTCTTGCTATCTTAAACAAAATAAAGGAAGAGGAATTCTCTGAAAAAAACATCTCAAAACTATTAAACTTCCTTGAAAAACAACTTGACGAGTTATTTGAGTCAAGCAGGTTCTCCTTTAAAGAGATATTTGACAGAACAAGAAACGCAATAACTAACAATAAAGAGAAAAATCCGCTTATAGAAGAAAGCATTGAGGTATTAAAAGAAATTTTGCAAAAACTTGTTGAAGCAAATTCTGAGGAAATCTCCGCATACATAAACAAACTCATAGACAGGTTTCTGCTTGAAAAGAACATTTTTGCATATTTAGGCAAGGCTTTACTTATGGACAACGATAAAATAGAAAAAAGCATATCCGAATTTTTAAGGGATAAAGAATTGCTGAAAGAAACTGGAGACTTTGCCTCTTACCTTTTAAGCGAATTAGATACCATTTTAAGTGAGAGAGAAATAAAAAACAGGATAGAAAAACTCTATTACAAAGGGAAAGAGCAGTTAAAAAACCACATCAAAGAAAAAGAACTTCCTAAACTCATTGACTATATAAATTCAAAAATTGACCAATTTTTAAACAATCCCGAGCAAATATCTTACCTATCAGACAGAATTGAAAACTATCTCTTAAAAATAAGCGGCAAAATTGAAAACTATCTAAAAGAGAAAATTACCCCGCAATTTATAGAAAACACAATAAAAAAACTAAAACTTGAGCAAAGCGTTTACTCAATAGTTTACAAAAGCATAATGAAGCAAAACATGCAGGAATTTGAGCAACTTACACAGAAAATAATGAGCGACAACCTTGCATTTATTGAGATAATAGGCGGGATTCTGGGAATGCTTATAGGCATATCCCTGACCTATAAAATCGCACTAATAATAATCCCGACACTAATATTCACATTTATCTCACTGGACAATCTATTAACCAGATTTTTTACAAAAAACTTGAAAAATGAAAATTAAAAAGTACAATTAAAACAAAAAAGGGAGTTTAAAAATGAGTTTAGACAAAGAAAAAGAGCAACAGGCTATTGAATTAAGCAAAAAACTTGCGGAACAATTTGACGCTGAAGAAACCGAGGAATTCCTTGAATACCACAAAAACGAGAAATGGTATGATGACTTCCTCCTTCTATTCAAAATGATAACCGACAAAGACTTTAAAATGAAATCCAAAACAAAAATGGTAATTGCGGGAGCCCTTGCATACCTTGTATTCCCCATAGATATAATCCCCGACTTTATCCCCATAATCGGCTTCTTAGACGACATATTTGTCTTAAACTTTGTAAAAAATGCAATTGCAGATGAAATTGAAAGGTATAAAGAATTCAAAGGGGAAAAGTGATGGGGAATAAGAAAGATATTATATCGGCAAACGCAAGAAGAAGCGAAATATTTTTAATACTCACAATGGAAGGACAGATAACCACAAATGAACTTGCCAGAGAATTCGGAGTCACAATAAAGACAATACAGAATGATATAAATAACCTGAAAATTGTATTAGATGAGATTACAGATTACAAGAAAGGCACATACACATTAAAGAAAAATGCAAAACAGCCCGCTATA
>JALWHA010000342.1:1165-6478 GCA_027038695.1 Acidobacteriota bacterium | reverse complement strand
GTCAGCGAGGCTTTTAATTAAACCATTCAACACATCTGCGGCTTTCTCCATTGAAAGAACCTTTCTTCTCACATTTTCCAGCTGGGGAAAGTGGTTTGAGTATTTATTAAAAAAACCTTCTATATCAAGTTTCACAGAGAAGTAAAACGAATTCTCCACATCCTGAATACCTCCGTCAACAGGAATGCCTGAGAAGTTCAGTTTTAAAACAGGGAAGGAATTTCTCAATGGTGTTGGGTTTTTGCCAATATAGGTATCACCGAACAACTCGTTGAAGGAATCTTTCTTCGCAATGTCGTAATAATGCTCAAGGATTGAAATAAAAAGAGACTTCCCGAACCTTCTCGGACGCAGGAAGAAAAGGTATTTGCTTCCCAGAGATTCTATTTTCTCAATAAAATGAGTCTTATCAATGAAATAATAGCCTTGAGTTTTAATAGCCTCATAATTCGCAATACCATAAGGAATCTTTTTCATATTTGTATTATAGCAGAAAGGACATAGGGGATAAAGGGATAGGGGATAGTTGTCGTTTATTTCATAGCCTACTATTTTCCTTGAGTATAAATCTGTTATTAGCGATAGGTAGAGGTAACCCTGTTCCGTTTTTATGTAGGTTATGTCGCTTGCCCATGCCTGATTGGGATATGTCAGTTCTTTGCCTTTTACAAGGTTTTTGTAAACCTTAAACCTGTGGTTGCTGTTTGTTGTCCTTACAGGGTTTCTTTTACGCCTTATTAGCATGTCGTTTTTCCTGAATAGACTAAATAGCCTGTCTCTGCCTATTTGTATGCCGTAATGCCTTAATTCAGGCTTTATTTTGGCATATATTTTACGACAGCCCATGTACGGGTGCAGTTGCCTTATGCTTCTTGCAAGCTCAAGGATTTTGTTTTCTTCTTTTGAACGCATTTGCTTTATTTTACGGATTTTTTAGAACCCGCTTCTGCTTATTCCTGCCTTCTTACACATGGCTTTTACCGATATTGACTTACTTAATCTTCGTCCTTTTCCCTTTGGCTTCTTTGCGAGTTTTTTTATAACCTTCTATGTCGGTTATTCCTACCTGCTCGCATAGCACTTCAAAGTAAGCCTGATTGATTACTTCGCTTAATCTTAAGCATCCGCAAGGGCTTTTTCAAGTTGTTTGATTTTCTTTTTTAATTGCTTGATTGTGTTTTGTTCGTCTGGCATTTCTATCCTGACCGTTTTTAGCAATAAGTGTTCTTTGCCGTATTTTTTCCTTGCTTCCTTAAATGTTCTGAATTTTCCTTCTTCAATTTCTTTCACCACATGCCTTTTGAATGCTTCACTGTAGCGAATGTAGGTCTTTTTCATTTTCCCTCCCGATTTTAGGTTTTATGTGTCAACCTATATCAGGACGGGACGACCTAAATTTGGATTGTTAAAAATGCCTCTAAAAAGGGATCTGTAATTTATTTTAAAGTAAAAGCAACCGATATATGGCCTACCCAGTGTTTAAGAGAAAACGGGGCTGATACACCGAAACCGTATCCCTTTAAAGGAATAACCGGGTCTATATAGGTGTCGTCGTACCTGACAAAATGCCCGAAGAGGTGTTTTCTTTCCATTTTTTCAACAACCTTTTCAGTTGTTAATAAGCCGAAGGGGATTGAGTACCTGCCACACCACAATGTTTTTTCGTAAACACCGTTTTTTACAATTCTTTTTACCCTTGCCTTTGTAATTTCACCCTTGTAGTATTTGTTGAAGATCTCCATATCGTGCTTTCTTGCTTTTTTGTGACCTTCTTCCCCTTTACCGAATTCTAAATTTTTGAAGTCTTCCCCGTAATGGTTTGCGTCTGTTGAGATTAAAAAGATAATGTCTTTAAAGGTAAGGTTATTTTCTTTCAGGTAATTTGCTATCTGTTTTGAGAGTTTTCCCGAAAGCCTGTCCATTGCTTTCAAATCCATAGGCGGCACCATTATAGGCATTATCTCAATTCCCCTTGAGTAGTAGTTGAGGAAGGGTAAAACAGCCTCAATTGAGTGTTCGTAGGAGTGAAAGATATTGCTGACTATGTAATCCTTATCGTTTAAATGTTTTTCAAGGTAATCCCTTAAATCCGAGACCTTTATATTTTGATATGGGGCGTACCAATACTTGTAATTGTCAAATATTAAAGTGTTCTTTACCGGTCCTCCTATTTTTCTTGCCGTTTTGTGGGTTACTCCGAAGATTATTGCCAGTTTTCTTTTCCCGATTTGTTTTACAAGGGAATTTAAGGTAACTCCCGAATAAAGGTGGTCGTCGTGAGGAAACATTGCGGCAACAATCTGTCTGTTAACCTTTTGATAGGGCAGGTTCATTTTTTCAATAGTTTTAATTAAAACCTCAATCTGTTGATTGCTCCAGGCATAGGACACATCGTCAAACGGTTTCCTGACATCATCTTTGGAGAAAGCATTCCCCGCAAAAAGTAACATAAAAAAAACAAAAGCCAAATATTTCATAGACCCTCCCTTTCAGGGGTAATATAGTGACACCCTAAACTTTCCTTGTTTCTTAACGCCTGTTTTGTTACAACCCTTGCCACGGTAATTATATTTCTCAACTCGATTAGCCTTTTTGATAGTTTGTTCTCTTTGTAGAAGTTTTCAACCGTGTTGTAGAGAAATAGCAATTCTGTTTCAAGCCTTTTTAACCTTTTGGAAGAGCGTATTATTCCCGCATAGTTCCACATAAGGTTTCTTAAGTTTTCAATATCACCCTCAATTAAAACAGGGTCTGCTAAACCGCCTTGAGGCTCTATCCAATCGGGTATCTGTTTTATCCTTTTTTCGGATAGTTTGGTTTTATTTTTTGCAATGTGTTCCCCGCATTGGAAAGCCGTCACCAATCCCTCAAGGAGAGATGTTGACGCAAGCCTGTTTGCACCGTGAAGCCCTGTGCAGGCACATTCCCCTATTGCAAACAGTCTTTTAATACCTGTTTCCCCGTTTAACCTCGCCTTTATCCCCCCGCAAAAGTAATGCGCCGCCGGGATTACGGGGATTGGTTTGTTTTCAATATCAATGTTTTTTTCCATACATTTTTTGTGGATTTGCGGAAACCTTTCTTTTAAATTGTAATTCTTTTTAACCTCGCTTAAATCAAGGTATACGCACGGCTGTTTTGTCTTTGTCAGGTAGTCAAATATTGCCCTTGAGACAATATCCCTCGGGGCCAAAGATCCTAATGGGTGGTATTCTTTCATAAATGGGTAGCCGTTTTTGTCAACTATTTCCGCCCCTTCCCCCCTTATTGATTCGGATATCAGAAACCTTTCGTTTGAATAGGGGAGGTATAGGGTTGTCGGGTGAAATTGAATAAACTCGGCGTTAATCACTTCGCACCCTATTCTCACAGCCATGGCTATTCCGCCTCCCGTTGCGCTGTCCGGGTTGGTGGTGTGTTTGAAAAGGTACCCTATTCCCCCTGTTGCGAGGATTGTGTTTTCAGCAAAGATCTTTATAACTTTTCTTTCTTTTGTAAGGTAAGCGTAAACACCCCAAACTTCTTTGTTTTTGTACCGTTCTTCAGGGTTCCTTGAGTGGTGGGTGTTGTCAATCAGGTCTATGGCCATGCAGTTTGTTATTATCTCAATGTTTTTGTGGTTTGTTGCCTTTTCCATAAGTTTTAATTCAATTTCCCTGCCTGTGTAGTCGTTTTTGTATAAAATTCTCGGGATTGAGTGAGCGCCTTCCCTTGTAAAGGAATATTCGCCGTTATCTTTATTAAATTCCACCCCGATTTCTTCAATTAAAAACTCTTTGACTATTTGAGGACCTTTTTCAGCAATTTCCCTTGCTATTTTTTTGTTTACTAATTTTCCGCCTGCTTTGATTATGTCTTTAACAAGAAGATCGGGAGAGTCGTTTTCTCCTCTTGAGACAATTCCACCCTGCGCGTAGTATGTGTTGCTTTTTTCCAATTCCCCTTTTGTTATAAGGCAGACTTTTTGCCCTTTTCGTGCGAGTTTTAATCCAAGGGTTAAGCCGCTAATTCCCGAACCTATTATTAAAGCGTTGTACACTGTCATTTTTTAAAGCATTTTTCAATTTTTTCTTTTAACATAGGGGGTAAGTCCAAAAACGCTCTGATATTTGATTCCGTTAATGTTTTTGCATCAGGGATACCTGATACGAAGCCTTGAGGGATTCTCTCAGCCTTAAGCATATTTTTGTCTTTTGAAAATAAAAGCATACCCGTATAGCCTGTCACATAAAACGCTACCGGGATGGCAATAACCTTAACCCCCTCAAAGTGTTTCTCTACCCTCGGCAATACATAGGAGTAGCATTCCCCGTAAACGTGAAAGTCTGATATCAGTTGAATAATTACTCCGTTATTTTTTATTACCCTTTTCAGTTTTTGGTAAAACTCCTCTGAAATCAAAATCCCCGCTTTGTCAAACGGGTCGGTTGAGTCAATAATTATTATGTCAAGGGATTCTTCATCCAATGAATCAAGATATTTAAAACCGTCTCCCACATGAAGGTCAAACCTATTATCGTTCTCGCAAACCTTAGCCCATGGGAAGTGTTCCCTGCAAACGTCAACAACTGTTTGGTCAAGTTCGCACATTGTAACCTTTTTCAGGTTTTTGTGTTTTAACAGATGGTATGCAACACCGAAGTCCCCGCCTCCTATGATAAGCGCTTCAATGTTGTCCCTGTTTGTGAGTGCCATAGGTATGTGAGCCATAGGCTCGTGGTAGTATGCTTCCATCAGGTCGGATACGTTAAAAACGTTGTCTAATATAAGTATCTTTCCGTGCAATTTGTTTTCTGCGACAAGGACATCCTGATACTTGCTTCTTTTGTGGAAGTGTACCCTTTCAAGCCTTGTAACACAAGCAAATTCAGAGCCCATAGTTTCATAAAGTTCAATCCTGTCCCTTCCCAATATTCCGTAAACCTCCATTTGCCCTCCTAAAATTCTTCTATTAGTTTGTATTTTGCTTTAATAAATTGATCTTTTGATATCTTTCCGCTTTTGTACAGTTTTTCAAGTTTATTGAGTTTTTCAAGCAGTATGTCCCCGCTGTTTTTATACTCTTCGGCATAGTATTTTTGTCGTAATTGAGTGTTTTGAACCGGCGGTTTTATGTTTTTCTCTTTTATTATTGATATTGCGGCAATTGTTTTTTTATCAATACCCCGTATCCTTTTTATCAAAGCGGTTAGCGTATCGCTTTTTTTTTCATTTGTCGCTTTTTGCAAATAAGAAACAGCGTTTTTAAAATCCCCCTTAAAAAATAGCAGGTAGCCTTTTAAAAGGTTGAATTCGTAAGGGTGTTTTTTGTAA
>JALWHA010000342.1:0-1155 GCA_027038695.1 Acidobacteriota bacterium | reverse complement strand
CCATTGTTTTTCTCAAGTTCTTTTTCGGCAATCTTTAAGTTGTTTTCGGCAATTTCCTTTAGTATTTCCCCATTTTTACAAATTTTTTCGGTGATGTTCGGAAATTTCAGGGTTTCTTTCCACGGCCATAAGGTTTTGATTACTTCGTTTGCCGAATTTTTAAACAGGACTTTTATTACTTCGGAAGTGTCAGGATAGAGCGGGGTTTTTGAGCATACTTTGACATTGAATTCTATCTCCCTGTTTTTCAGCACAATTCCGTCCCTTGAGTGGAAAACCGATATTGAAAATAGTATATTTCCTATTTTACAGGGTGTTTTGCCCTTTAAGTCTTGTTTTTTTACCTCAAGGTTTTTAAGGTCTAGAAATATAATATTTATATTCCCGAAGGCTTTGTATATCTTAATCAGGTCTTTCTCTGTGATTTTCCTCTGTCCTATGCCCTCCCTTTTTAGAAAATCAGAGAAAACTTCCCTTTTTATAACCTCTAATTTTGTGTTTCCTTTTATCTTTTCTTCAATATAGCCTGTAAATTCATAAGGTGTGGTTTTTGACGGAACTAAAACTACCCCGTTAAAGCGTGATTTAATTTCAGGAGAGTGAATTACTTTGACATCAAACCCCATGGAAAAGCAAGAGACAAGGAAAAATAGTAAAAAAACAGCCTTTTTCTTCATAGTTTAAGTTTACATCAATTGAAGTTTGAGGTGAAATTTTTTTAATTCATTGTGTATAATAAGATTGAGAGGTGAAAATGGATTTAATTGAAACCATACTTGCTGTTGCTTTCGGGTGGTACCTTTTTCAAAAAGTTGTGTCAATCCTTACGGATACCCCTACCTGAGTGGATAATTCCTGTAAGTATTACAGGGACGACGATTGATTTTTTTTCCTTTTAACATGAATTTTTCCGTTAAAATTGAATAATTCAACTTTTTCTTCTTTCTCAAGTTTTTTAACAATTGATTCAAGGTGTTTTGTACCGACGGATAGGCTATCTGACAATTCTTTTACGGTACACGGCCTTATAGTGATTGTCTTTAAAATAATCTGTTCAAGCAGTTTTCCTTTAAGATGTTTTATAACGCTCCCGCTTCCCGAATAGTATTTAACAGGCTCTGCCATATCCCCTATTATTTCTTTAAATTTTTCAAT
>JALWHA010000341.1 GCA_027038695.1 Acidobacteriota bacterium | reverse complement strand
ATCTACAGGATTTTCTGTATAATCTTTTTGAGCCTAATTATATGTTTGATTCTGAAAAAACCAAAGAAAATATAGAGAAATCCCTTAATTCGGTGGAAGTAAGTTATTTAAGAAAAAAAAGCGGTGAAATAATAGTTAGGAAAGGGGAAAAGATCAACAAGATTGCTTACGAATTTATCCAGGAACAAAACAAACTTTTAAAAAAGAACATAACAGTTAAAAGATTTGTGATAAATCTCTTAATTTTAATTCTTTTAACCTTTTTAGGTTACAGGTTGACCAGATTGTATAGGCAGAAGATAGGAATAGATAAGAGATTTGTATTTCCTTTGATCATGGTTGCTAATACCCTTGGGATAATAGTTATAAAGGGTTCAATTTTTGTTTTCGGTCTGGTTGAAAGGTCATTACAATTTCAGTCATTCCTTCAAAGCGGGATAATTTTCTTTGCTGTTCCTTTTGTTTTTCCCGTTTCTTTAACCGCTGTTTTGGTGGACGGTTTTGCCGCGCTCATTGTTTCTTTTATTTTAATAGTATTGATTATTTTATTAACCGCGGGAAATATTAAATTAATTCTGTTTGCGATTTTTTCGTCTGTAACCGTAATTTACCTTTTAAGAAAAACCACAAGAAGCAGCTCTCTTATGCTTGCATCTTTAATCTTAGGCATATTCAGTTTTATAATTGCCTTGCTCATTCTTTTTTACTATAACTATAACATAACTCTCTCATTTCTTATTGTTCTTCTAACAATTACCGTTTTAGGTTCTGTTTTTACGGGTGGTTTGGTTAGCACATTTTCTCCTTTATTTGAGGGTTTGTTTAAGATTGTTTCGGATATGAAACTTTCCGATTTATCAACTATGGATAATCCTCTATTGAAAGAACTTGCAATGAGTGCTCCAGGTACTTATCAGCATTCGGTTAGGGTGGCGAATCTGGCTGAAGCGGCTGCTCAAAGGATTAATGCCAATTCGTTGTTAATTAAAGTAGGTGCATACTACCATGACATAGGAAAGGCTAAAAAACCCGGTTATTTTATTGAGAATTTAAGGCCGGGCGAAGAGAATAAACATGCAAGGCTTGCCCCGAAAATAAGTGCGTTAATACTTAAAAACCATGTTAAAGATGGGGTTGAGATGGCTGAAGATTACGGATTACCTGAAGAGGTGATTAATTTTATAAAAGAGCATCACGGAACCAAATTAATGACTTATTTTTATAATAAAGCAATAACAATGGCTGAAGAAAACGGGGAAGAAGTTCGGGAAGAGGAGTATAGGTATCCGGGCCCCAAACCTACCTCAAAAGAGACGGCTATTTTGATGATTGCAGATGCCATAGAAGCGGCGTCAAGAACATTGCATTCACCTGCCACCCCCGGGAAGATTCAGCATATGGTGGATAGGATTGTGAAAGATATTATAGATGACGGACAGTTTGCTGACAGCGATTTGACTTTTAAGGAATTAACAGAGGTAAAGAGATGTTTTGTTGAAAACCTTGCAGCGTACTTTCACACAAGGATAGACTATCCCGGTTTTGATTTTAATAAAGATGAAGAAAAAAACAGCGAAAGTCAAAATGAAAAACCGGGGGAAGAAGATGAATGATTTAGACGTTTTTATTGAAACTCCCTGTTGTGAGGGTTGCCGTAAAATATTGGAAGAATTTTGGACAGAGTTAAAAAAACAATTGAATCCGTTTATCCCTGAAAATGTGTTTTTAGAAGTTTCAGTTGTTGAAGACGAAAAGGTAAAATCTTTGAATAAAACCTATAGAGGGAAAGATGCAGTTACCGATGTATTAAGTTTTGAAGACGGTGAAAAGTTGCCTGACGGTAATATTTTTCTGGGAAGTATTGTAATTGCCTGTACAAGGGCAAAACAACAGGCTATAGATGTGGGCAATTCATTTGAAGAGGAATTGCGGTTTTTGTTTCTGCACGGGGTATTGCATTTGTTAGGGTTTGACCATGAGAAAGATAACGGAGAGATGTTTAAGATACAAAGGGATATAAAAAAGAGGTTAAAAGACTTCTTTTCTTTATCGGAGGATTAGATGGAAAGTGCTTTTTTGATTTTAATAGTTATTATACGTTTA
>JALWHA010000340.1 GCA_027038695.1 Acidobacteriota bacterium | reverse complement strand
AGAAAATGCCGAACAAAAAAATTTAAAGGAGGATGTTATGGCAAACATGGTTTTAAGGGAACTACCGAAATTTGAGATGACAGCATTTAACGCTGAGACAGGGAAGTTTGTTAAGGTTACCGACGAACAGTACAGGGGGAAATGGGCTGTAATTTGCTTTTACCCGGCGGATTTTACCTTTGTATGCCCTACAGAGATTGCTGCGATGAATGCAAAACTTGACGAGTTAAGAAGTATGGGGGTTGAGGTTTTAGCAATTTCGACCGATACCCAGTATTCACACAAAAGGTTTGTTGAAACCGAGCCCCTGCTTAAAGGTTTAAAGATGACAATCGGTGCAGACCCGACAGGTGACGTATCAAAGGCTTTCGGTGTGTACATTGAAGGCGAAGGCGTTGCTTTAAGGGGAAGGTTTATTATTAACCCTGACGGTATCATTGTTGCCGAAGAAACAATTGCTCCTGCTGTCGGTAGAAATGTTAATGAGTTAATCAGGCAGATTAAGGCTTGGCAGCATGCATATAAGACAGGGGAAGTGACTCCCGCAAACTGGAAACCGGGGAAGAAAACACTTCCCGTTAACACAGACGAAGAAAAGATGACAGGAAGAGTAGGAGACTACGTAACAATAGATGAAATCCTTTCTTAATGGTAGTTGATAGTTAACTTTAGGGGGCTTATGCCCCCTTTTTATTATATGTATTAAGTACACTTTCTACAGTTCTTTATCCTTTGTATACTGGTTTCAGCATTGAATAGGTTTTTTCAACAATCCAACTTCACGAATCAAAAATTTAAAATTTACCTTTTTTCCACTTCATTAAGTATATTTTTTATCTTTTCAATCTGCTTTTTGAATTCGGCAAGCTTTTTGCCTTTGAGTTTCGGGGTTGCAATCATTCTCTTTAAAAGTGGGTTGACCCATTTCCCTCTTGCGTCTTTTATACCGAAGTGCAGGTGAGGGCCGTTTACCCTGCCTGTTGCCCCTGTTTTGGCGATAATTTGTCCCGCTTTTACATGCCAGCCTTTTCTAACAAGAATTCTGCTCAAATGAAGGTAATATGTCTTTATCCCCCCAGGGTGTTTTAATACTATGTACCTGCCGTTGTACTTGTTATAGCCTGTTTGAATTACCACTCCGTTGTAAACAGCAAAGACAGGCTCTCCTACCCTTGCCCTGTAATCAACTCCGTTGTGAAAACTGATTTTTCCTGTTACAGGGTGCCTTCTCCAGCCAAAAGTTGAGGTAACGTGTATTCTCCTTAAAGGATACCTGAAAGCGGAAGCAATCAACGCTCTGCCGTCAATTGAGTAATGCCCGTTATACGATGACTTTTCGTCTTTTTCCCTGTAAAGAAAAGCCTCTTTTTTGCCTGTTTTCTTCCCGTTGTAACACGCATACAAAACCTTATCGGGGGGAATCACTTCTCCGTCGTAAAGCCTTTCTTCAAGCAGAACCTTAAATTTGTCCCCTTTCCTTGCGGAAGTCCTTATAGGTACGAGGCACTCAATAACGTTGTTTACCGTGTTTCTTACACTGTTGCTAACCCCTTTTTGTTTTAAGGCATCGTTTAAGGTTGTCTTTATTACCCCTTCAATTAATTTGTGCCTTTTTTGGGTAGGCAAGGTTACTAACTTATAATCATAAGAGTTTGTTCTGTAATTCCAGGTCAATATGTGAAAGGTTACTTTGTTCGGGGAATAGATAAATTTTTCGACGATTTTTCTGTTTTTGGAAAGTTTAAACCAGAATTTCTCCCCCGCCTTTAAAAACCTGAAGTCTACGTAATTTCTCAAAGAGTTTACAATCTTTAAAGCCTGATAGAGTTTAACACCGTCAACAGCCATTATTGAGTCTTCAAAACCTTTAAAGGGAAGTATCTCCCCGAAATACCAGAGGTTTTCTTCCCCGTTTGTGATCTCTTTTAGTAGGTTTTTGTTATAGTTACATTGGGGTAAAGGGAATTTTGTGCCGTAAGCGTATATAAAGAGGAGCCCCAAAGTGAAATAAAAGAATAGGAATAGGTAGAACAAAACTTTATATTTATATTTCAAGGAATACTCAATAACCCTTTCCATACAGATAAAAGTTATAGCATAACTCA
>JALWHA010000339.1 GCA_027038695.1 Acidobacteriota bacterium | reverse complement strand
CGGTCACCCCTTTAGATAAGGTTACGTTTAAGGTAAAAGGGTTTTTAAAAAAAAGATAAACCGGATAAATATCAAGTGTCCCCCCCGCCAGGTCAATCCTGGCGGGAGAAAAAACCTCTATTTTTTCCATATCAATTTGCTATGTGCAATGCGTCTAATTTTTTCCTTGCGAGATTAGCTTCTTTTGACATAGGGAATTTTTCAATTAACTCCTGCAATTGTACGGCTCCCATGCCAGCTGCCCCCATCTCAAACAAAGCAAGGCCTTTTTTTAACATTGCCGAGGCAAGAACATCTGAATCAGGGTAATCTTTTATGATTTTGTCAAAACTGTCTATTGCGTCTCTGTATTTCTCTTTTTCAAAATAACAGAGCCCTAGCCAATAGTAAGCATTATCAACCTTTTCGGAATTGCTGAATTTAGCAATGTAATCTTTAAATTCTATAATAGCAATATCATAATTGCCTTTCATATAATCAGCGTACGCTTGAGAAAACAAAGCGTCGGGATTGTTTATCCCGTTTAGGGGTTGATTGTTTACTGTATTTTGGCCGTTCTCGATATTATTCGGGTTCTGATTATTGTTGATATTTGAATTTTGCATTGCTGATAACTTTGTCAATAAGAAGGTAACTTTGTCGTTTAACTCTTTTATCCTTTCTAAGATAGCATTTATACTATCCTGTATATCCTGCTGGGTAGCCGCAATATCGGCATTTACTCCTGTGTCAGTATTCTGGGTGTTATTTTTTTCCTCAAGCTGTTTTAACCTTTTCAATTCCTCGCTTTGTTGAGCCTGCACCTTCCAGAGCTGGTCTTTTATATCGTTTAAATCCTGAGCCGTTTTAGTATTGTCAACACAACCGACCAAAAAAAGGGAAATTAACATTAACACAACAATTTTCTTCATATATTCACCTCGCCTTTATAATTTATTTTGAAATAATCACAAAATGACATCTTCTGTTTTGAGACCAAGCCCATTCATTGTGGCCCTTGACTTTAGGAAACATTTCCCCGAAACTGATGGTTTTCATTCTATCGGGAGAGATGCCTAAAGATACAAGGTAATTTTTTACAGCATGTGCTCTTCTGTCACCTAAAGCAAGATTATACTGTTCTGTTCCCCTTTCGTCACAATGACCTTCTATCAAAATCTTAACTGTTGGATGTTCTTTAAGCCATTGAGCATGCCTTTTCAAAACCTTTCTTGTTTTTATGGTAAGAGTTGATTTGTCAAAATCAAAATAAACATCTTCCAGAATGTTTTCCTTATTTAATTGGTCAACCGATTTGGAATTAAAATCATTCTTTTTCTGTTCTACCATAGTATTTTCATTGATCTCGGTATTTTCAAGGTTTTGTTTCTTTTCAGGACGAGTAACAGGCTGCCTAACTGTTTGCTTCTGCGGTTTAGGTTCAACCTTTTTGTGACACGAGATAGTTACCGCCACCGAAACAAATAAGAGTAAAATCAAAATCTTTTTCATATAATCCCCCTGAAGGTTTCTTTTCTTTTTACTATTATATTCAATTAAACCTAATTCTCAAAATTTTAAATGATTTATTTAACGTAAACAGTTTTGTTAATTGAAACAATTAATATGTTGTGTTAATATTTATATCTCTGAAGGGGTAAATTATGTTTGGATATAAGTTACTAAAAAAAGACTGTGATACAAAGGCAAGAAGGGGAGTTTTGAAAACCGCGCACGGAGATATTGAAACCCCTATTTTTATGCCTGTAGGAACACAGGCTACCGTAAAAGCCTTAACGCCCGAACAGTTAAATAATTGTAACGCACAGGTGATTTTAGGAAACACCTACCACCTTTTTTTAAGGCCGGGATACAAAATCATTGAAAAATTAGGCGGTTTGCACAAATTTATGAACTGGAATAAGCCCATACTAACAGATAGCGGCGGTTACCAGGTATTCAGCCTCTCAGAATTAAGGAAAATAAGTGAAGAAGGAGTTGAGTTTAAATCTCATTTAGACGGAAGCAGAAAATTCTTATCCCCTGAAATTGCATTGGATATACAAAATTCTTTAAACTCTGATATCGTTATGGTTCTTGACGAATGCCCTCCCTACCCTTCAACATACGATTACATTAACCTTTCTTTAGCATTAACCACAAAGTGGGCAAAACGAGCAAGAAATGCATGGAATTTCTCGGTTGAAAAAGACGGAAGGTATCAATTTGGAATAGTACAGGGAGGAATGATAAAGGAATTAAGGAGAAAAGCAACATCTGAACTTATTGAAATCGGGTTTGACGGTTATGCTATAGGAGGATTATCGGTAGGAGAACCTAAAAATTTAATGTATGATGTTTTAAGTTATTCGGTGGAATGGCTTCCTGATGATAAACCTCGGTACCTTATGGGTGTAGGCAAACCTGAAGATATTCTTTATGCGGTTGAACAGGGTGTTGATATGTTTGACTGCGTTCTTCCTACGCGGAACGCAAGAAACGGACAGCTTTTCACAAAACAGGGCCCGATAAATATAAAAAGGGAAGAATTTAAACTTGACGAAAAACCAATTGAAGAAGAGTGTGACTGTTACACTTGCAAAAACTTTTCAAGAGCATATTTAAGACATCTTTTTCATTCAAAAGAAATTCTTTCGGCAGTTCTAAACACCATTCATAATGTAAGGTTTTTTCTCAGACTAATGGAGGAGATCAGGAATTCTATTGAACAAGGGAAGTTTAGCGAGTATAAAAGAAGTTTTTTAAATAATTACAAAAAAAATTCGGAGGTGTTTTAGTGTTTGAAACATTGGCGTACGCTGGTACCGGACAGGCTGCCGGACAGCAAAGTTTTTTAATTCAGATTTTTCCGTTAATTGTTCTCTTTTTTATTTTTTATTTCCTTTTAATAAGACCTCAAACAAAAAGACAAAAAGCTCTGGATCAATTAAGAAACAATTTAAAAGTAGGAGATAAAGTTATTACCACAGGCGGTATTTACGGTGACATTGCCTATGTGGGAGAATCGGTGATACATTTAAAAGTGAGCAAAGACGTTAAATTAACCGTTTCAAAGGCAGCCATTGCCGGCCTTCAACCTAATCAAGAGCAAAATAAAAATTAAAATTATTTTTAAGGAGAGAAAAAAGTTATGAAATGGAGAATCTTGTTAGTCGTACTTCTAACCGTGGGGGCTATTTACTATGTTTATCCCCCTCAGGAAAAGATCAACTTAGGCCTTGACCTGAGAGGCGGTATTCATATGGTGCTTAAAGTTAACTTAGAAGAAGCATGGCGTGCGGAATTGGACAATAGTAAGTCAAACCTTGAATACATGTTAAAAGATGAAAAAATTGAATTTTCAAAAATAACAGAAGATAAAAAAGATTTAAAAATCCTCGTAGAAGGTATCCCTCAGGATAAAATAGAAAAGGCAAAGGATAAGTTTAAATCTTACATGGCAGGGTATTCAATGAAAGAATTGGGTAACGGAAGTTTTGAATTCACTATGAAAGAATCACAGAAAAAAGAGATTTCAAAACAGGCAATGAAACAGGCTCTTCTAATCATCACAAACAGGGTTGACGAATACGGTGTAGCAGAGCCTGTTATTCAAAGGCAGGGGCTTGAAAGCGATAGGATTGTCATTGAGCTTCCCGGGGTTGAAAATTCAGAAAGGATTAAAAAGAACCTGTCAGAACCGGGATGGCTTGAATTAAGGTTGCTTGCTGACCCGAACCCCTACCCTTCAAAAGATATGGCGCTTAAAGCACATAACGGAAAACTCCCTGAGGGAACAACCATTTTACCGGGAGAAGACGGAAAGCAATTTTATATAGTTAAGGAAAGAGTTGAACTTAACGGTAACGACATTAAAACAGCGAGAAGATCAACAGATCAGTACGGCTCGCCAGCGGTTTCTTTTTCTTTAAATAAAGCAGGAGTACAAAAATTCTCAAAAGTAACCGGGGAACATGTAGGAGAAAGGCTTGCAATTATCCTTGATAAAAAAGTTATCTCCGCACCGAGAATAAACGAACAGATAAACAGCCCGACAGCGGAGATAACAGGAAAATTTTCGGTAGATGACGCTGAAGATCTTGCAATTAAGTTAAGGTCAGGTGCTTTGCCTGCATCCATGACCTTTTTGGAAGAAAGGACTGTAGGCCCGTCTTTAGGAAGGGATTCTATTAGAAAAGGTATTAAATCTGCAATATGGGGATTAATCATAGTAATGGGATTTATGCTTTTTTACTACAAACTTGCCGGCCTGAATGCCGATATTGCGTTGATTCTTAATATGCTTTACCTTTTAGGTGGACTTGCTTACTTTCATGCAACTTTAACATTACCGGGCATTGCAGGTTTCATCCTCACAATCGGTATGGCTGTTGACGCAAACGTTATTATCTTTGAGAGAATCAAAGAAGAACTAGCTTTAGGTAAAACTCCCCGAGCAGCAATTGACACCGGGTTTACCAAGGGGTTATCGGCAGTTTTAGACGGAAACATAACAACTTTAATAGCGGCAGTTTTTCTCTTCCAATACGGTACAGGACCGGTTAAAGGCTTTGCGGTAACCCTGTCATTAGGTATTATAGCCAGTTTATTTACCGCAATATTTGTTTCCAAGTTGATATTTGACATTGTTCTATCAATTAGAAAAAACTCTGAAACGCTGAGTATTTAAGGGGTGAAAAAATGTTAAAAAGAGATATTAATTTTATGGGAATAAGGTACATCGCAATGTCAATATCCATGTTGTTTATAATCGCTTCAATTATAGCGGTTTTAACTTTAGGCATTCAAAAGGGTGTACAGTTTGTAGGTGGAACGGAAGTTCAGATAAAATTTAAAGATAATGTAACAGTTGACGATTTAAGGACACTATTTGCTAAAAGCGGATTTAAACACGTCCAGATCGTCCGGGTAAAAACTCCGGGCAAATATCCTGAATATATCATCAAGATCAAAGGCAGGGAAGGAGACGAAACATCAGTAGGTAGCGCGGTGGCAAAGAGGATAACCGGTATCCTCGTAAAAGCGGCAAATGAAAATACCCCTACAGGGAAACACGACATAAATAAGGTTAGTAAAACAGACTTAGCGGATATTTTAAGAAAAGCAAACGTTTTGAAGTTAGACAAGCTATCTACGGTGGGCGTTGACAAAGATAAAGACCAGTATAGCCAGATAGCCGGGGAAATAATTAAAGCAAGAAATAAAAAGAACGACTTTTTCAATTCGGTTGATGAGGCAATTAAATATGTAAAAAACGAGGATGTAAAAAACTTTATTAAAAACAACTTTTATGCCGGGAACTACATAATCCTCAAGGTTGATACATTCAGCCCGAGCATATCGGTAGAGCAGACGGAAAAGGCAGTAACCGCAATAATTATGGCTTTAATAGCAATTTTAATTTACGTTGCCATAAGATTTAAGTTTGATTACGCTATAGGTGCTATTCTTGCGTTGGTCCACGACGTAATCATTACTTTAGGTTTTTTTGCCGTTTTTAAACAGGAGTTTACATTACCTGTTGTTGCGGCATTCTTGACAATTGTAGGTTACTCATTAAACGATACAATTGTTGTTTTTGACAGGATAAGAGAAAATATCAAATTAATGAAAACTGCAAAGTTATTTGACATAATCAATATTAGTATCAACCAAACCCTCTCAAGGACACTTTTAACCTCATTAACAACTTTGTTTGTTGTTGTTGTCCTCTTCTTTTTCGGCGGCGTTGCATTAAAAGGTTTCTCATTCCCTTTATTGGTGGGAATTATAGTAGGAACATATTCTTCAATCTACATTGCAAGCCCGATTTTTTATTTTATTGAACAAAAGGTTTACAAAGTCAAATAAACGACTTATATTAAATAGGGATAGGATTTTCTCCTATCCCTATTTTTTTTTATTCAGGGGAAAGCTATGGAAAATAAATACAAAATCGTAAGGGTTAACGATATTGAAGAAATATTTAAAGAGCATCACCCGGACGGAGATACATTTTTATTACACAAGGCATATGCATATGCGTCAAAAAAACATAAATTTGTTTTAAGAAAATCAGGACAGCCTTATATTATTCATCCTACTGGGGTAGCATATATTGTTGCAAACCATAGACTTGACATCGAAAGCATTGCGGCTGCTTTCTTGCATGATGTTGTTGAAGATACGGATACCCCTTTAAGCGAGATAGAAGAAGAATTCGGTAAAGATGTAGCGCAACTTGTTGACGGTTTAACAAAGGTATCGGCAATAGAAAGTGTAAGCAAAGAAGAAAAAGAAAGTGTAAATTTCAGAAAACTTCTTGTATCAATGGCAAAAGACCCGAGGGTGCTTATAATCAAATTAGCAGACAGGCTGGACAATATGAGAACCCTTGATGCAATGCCTGAACATAAACAAAAAAGAATTGCAAAAGAAACTCTTGATATATACGCTCCCCTGGCTCATGCCATAGGTATGGGAAAAATAAAAAACGAATTGGAAGAC
>JALWHA010000338.1 GCA_027038695.1 Acidobacteriota bacterium | reverse complement strand
AGTAAAACGACTTCAAACAAAACTCAACGAACTCCTCAAAGGAATTATTGAAAAACCTCTTATTGTTGATGGTATTGTCGGACCGTATACACGAGAAGCTATTAATCATTCGTGTTAAATAAAATAAAAAACACCGCGGGTGTTTTTTCTTGCAATTTAACTTTTTTATAGTAATGTGTGTATTATCTCAATACCTTTATTGATGATTTCAGTAAAGGTATTTTGTGAGAAACATATATTATATGGCAAGAATTAATCAATTAATTAGAAAAGGAAGAAAAAAAGGTGTTCGCAAGCCAAAAGCAGTAGCACTCCGTCGTGGTTTTAACTCACTTAAAAACCGTCCGACAAGTTATCCTTCTCCATTTAAGCGTGGGGTATGTACAAAAGTAACAACGACAACACCTAAAAAGCCGAACTCAGCCTTACGAAAAATTGCGCGTGTACGACTTACCAATGGAATGGAGGTAACTGCTTATATCCCAGGGATGGGACACTCTCTCCAAGAGCACTCTGTTGTGCTTTTACGAGGTGGGCGTGTGAAAGACCTTATTGGAGTACGATATACTGTCGTACGAGGGGTTTTGGATGCAACCGGAGTTGAGGGACGAAAGAAGTCTCGATCTCGATACGGGGCAAAGAAACCTAAAGAATAGTTATTTTCCTAAAACAAGCGAACTACTTCGTTATTTTGCTTGCTCAGATGGTCACCGTAGCTAACCCTGCCTTTGCCGGCAGGCAGGTACGCCTCCCATCTTTGCAAGCAAAATGCCTCGTATTTTATCTTGTTTTAAAAAAATAAGGATTTAAAAATTATTTATTATTAAAGATACTATTTTTATTTTAAAATTATAAATTTTTTTATTTCAAATTGTTTAAAAATTATAAATTTTAAATTAAAAATTTCTAACTATTTATGAGAAGACCAGTAAAAAATAGACGAGCTCCTGAACCGGAAGAAAAATTTGGATCAGTAGATTTAGCTCGATTTATCAATTACATTATGCTTGATGGTAAGAAAGAAACAGCACGAAAAATCGTGTATGGAGCTTTTGATATCATTAAAGAGCAAGTAAAAGATAAAGAACCAATAGAAGTTTTTGAAGCAGCGTTAAAAAACGCAGGTCCAGTTACCGAAGTTCGCTCACGGCGAGTTGGAGGTGCTAACTACCAAGTTCCGGTAGAGGTGAGACCAGCTCGACAAAAACAACTAGCAATGCGTTGGATTATTCAAAGTGCGCGAAACAAGAAAGGTAAAGATATGAAATTTTTTCTTGCCGATGAATTGATTCTCGCATCTAAGGGTGAAGGAGAGGCTGTGAAGAAGAAAGAAAATGTTCACAAGATGGCGGATGCGAATAAGGCATTTGCTCACTTCGCTTGGTAGTCATCTTTTAAAATGAGCGAACTGCTGCATATATTTCGGCGCTCGGTTCGTCACCGTATTTAAATACGGCTCCGACACCTCGCACCTTATATACTTATATTTCATCTCATTTAAAAAGATTTGATTATAGATAAAAAGTTTTGATTTAAGACTTTTTATTTTGCCTTGAATCTCATCATATTTCACACACTTTGTTGTCATTGTGAGGTTGAGTTTATGCCGAGCTTGTCGAGGTGAAACAGTCACAGTCTCAGTCATTGTCATCAAAGAATATACCTGTCTGCATACAAATGCCTCATTTCGTTGTTCGTCTTCCTAAACTTGTTTCAGGATCCAGAACTATGCTAACTAAAACAAAGTAACAATACAGCTCACTATCTCTCAATAAACTTTAGATCCTGACCCTCGTTAGGAAAACGAATAGATATAACTTTGGATTCCTGTCTTTAGAGCCGGAATCTCACCATTTCAATCTTCCTGTTCGTCTTCCTGACGAAGGTCAGGATCTAAAGTAATAATATAAGTGTATATTTTATAAAAAAACCGAACTTAATGTCCGGCTTGTTATATCAATTCTGTTATTTTTAGAATGAAAGAAATGACCAATATTAAAAAAATATTCTTCTAAAAAATAAAATACCTCGCAATGACAAGCAAAAAAAGTTATCCACAGAAAAAGCAAATTCACTGCAACGGCAGTTGCTTTTTTTTTTGCGCGT
>JALWHA010000337.1 GCA_027038695.1 Acidobacteriota bacterium | reverse complement strand
CTTTAGAAGATTCACATATCCACTTTTACCTTCAACCTCTGCACCTGAAAACAAATCTGCAAGTATGTCCCAGAATTTCTTTTTGTATCCGTTAATTCCGTTTCTTTTTGTATTCATTATTGTGCTCCTAAAGTTTTTTCTCCGGGGATAAAAATTAATAAATTGTTTTTTTATCCAAAAAGTGTATCCGGATAGGGATTGTGGTCAACCTTGATTCCTTCAACCGCTTCTTCAAAGGTGTCTCTCCAGTAATGGTCTCTGCTTGTGTCAATAAGAATTAAGTTTTCTTTGTTTGCTTTAAGGTAATTTATCAATTCTTCCATTATCTTTTCAGGCTCAAGTTTCTTCTCAGCCATTAAGATTTTTGAAAGTTCCAGAACGGTTATGCAATTGTCGTCTTCTTTGCATATCCATTCCAGTATTTTTAAATCGTGTTTTTCCTGTTCATTTTTATCGGGAACTAAATTGGTTAAAACAATTTTTATCATCTTACCTCCAAAGTCTAATGCTATTTTAACAGAATATGCTATAATTTACACATGGCATTTGGATTAAAGAGATTTTTCAGGAAAGTAAATATACCAAATTTAACTTTAAAGAAACTGAATACATTTTTTGCGCAGGATAACATCTTTCCTATTTTTACTATTGAGCATAGAAGCCGAATTGATAACTGGTTTTTGAAGTATGTTCTGGAAGAAAAAGTGCACAAAATACTATGCTATAGTGAAAACGCCTTCGCTTTTTTTAAGGATTTTGAAAGCCAGCTTGAATACTGTGTTGAAAAAGGAAATCCTATTGCCCTGTTTTTAAAAAAAGACAATGAAATTGCTTTAAGGGAAGATTTTATTAAAAAGATTGTTGCTTTATGCCAAAAATTCAATAAAAAACCTGTTTTTGTTCCTACTTTTATCTTATGGAAAAAGGTTGCGAGAAGGGAGTATAGCAGATGGAATTTTATTTTAGGGGAGAGGGATAATCCGAGAGGCTTTTTTAAGGTTTTTCAGGTTATTACAGGTTGCAAAAAGGCTGTAATAGATTTCGGTGAGCCTTTTGAATTGGACGAGAAATTGAGTATTGAAGAACTGGGGATGATTATTGACAAAGAGTTAAATCAGCTTGAGAAGATAGTGATAGGTCCCCCTTTGAAACATAGAGACAAGATGATCCACCTTGTGTTAAATGATCCTGAAGTAAGACAAAAGATAGAAGAACTTTCGGAAAACAACCGGAGCAAAAAAAGAAAACTGATAAAAAAAGCCTTAAAGATCCTTGACGAAATGGCTGCAAATTACAAAGAAAGTGTTATCTTCAAGTTTGAGAAGGTTCTTGATTGGGCGTGGCCGAAAATTATTGAGGGCTTCTGGATAAATGAAGAAAGGCTTGAGGAGTACAGGCAGTGTGCAGGCAAATACCCTGCTCTGGTTTTGCCGTGTCATAAAAGCCATGCAGATTATTTGATAATCTCTTACCTCTTTTTTAAATACAATTTAAGAATGCCTTACATTGCCGCTGGCATAAACCTTTCATTCTTCCCTATGGGTTATATATTCAGAAACTGTGGCGCATACTTTATAAGAAGGACAATAAAGGGAGACAAACTCTATCCTGTTATTTTGCAGGCGTATATAAGAAGGTTACTTCTGGACGGTCTTCCTCAGGAGTTTTTTTTAGAGGGGACAAGAAGCAGGACAGGGAAACTCCTTCACCCGAAAATGGGGCTTTTATCCTTCAACACCAAAGAGATTAAGGAAGAGAGAATAGAAGATATAGTGTTACTGCCGACCTCAATTATTTACGGCAAACTTTTTGAATCCGGGGCGTATTTAAGAGAGATGGAAGGCAAGAAGAAGGAAAAGGAAAGTGCCGCCGCTGTGTTAAAAACAACAAAATTTTTAGGTAAGAATTTCGGGAAGATATATATGAATTTTGCGAAACCATTTACGGTAAAGGAGTTTGCCGATGAGATAAAGGTAGACCTTGAGCAACTTGACGAAAAAGAGTTTAGAAGGTTTAATTTCCTTTTGGCCTATAAGGTTTTAAGGGAAATTGAGAAAGAGACCATTGTTACCCCTATCGCTTTAACCTCTTTGATTTTGCTTTCAAATATTAAAAAAGGCTTGCTTGAAACAGGCTTGCAGCGAAGAATTGCATATGCATTAACCTATGTCAAAAATGCAGGCGCCCCCCTTGCGGATGTTTTTGAAATGGGAGAGGATAAAACTCTAATCAAAAAGGTGATTGATTACTTTATTGAAAAGGGCGTGCTAGAAATAAAAGAGTTAGGTGGCAAAAAGGTTTATGTTGTTGACGAGGATAGAAGGAATTACCTTGAATACTATAAAAACAATATCATTCATTTGTTCTTGTATGTGGCATTTGTTTCAAACGCTATCCTTGTTAAAAAGAAAAATAAACTAACGATTCAGGAGATATTTGAAGAAGTAAATTTTCTCTTTGAATTGTTTAAGAAGGAGTTTCTCTATCAAAAAGACGAGTTAACTGTGGACGATGTAGAAAAGGAACTTAAAAATCTTCAAGATTACAGGCTTGTGAATTTTGAAGGGGAAACGGTTACAGTCCGCTCCCACGCAATTCCCATTTTAAAGCACATAGCCTCAATGATTCTCTCTTACCTTGAAGCCTATTACACCGTACTTGATGGATACTATGCCATAGCAAGGGACAATGTAGATATGCCCTCAAGCATTGTTTCTGAATTTCTTGACAGGGGAAAATATCTGTATGCAATGGGAGGGATTACGAGAAGGGAATCTATTAACAAATTCTATTACCAGAATGGCCACCAGAATTTTGTTCAGAATAAATACGTTAATTGGAATAAATTATTTGAAGAGTTTAAGAAGTCTGATTCAAGCGAAGAAAAAGACAAATACTACCTTTTAAAAGAAAGAGTCAAATCCTACATATCCTCAATTGCATTTTAAAAAAGCAGAAAACCGGCAATTAAGAGTGTGATTATAAAGTAAGGTATTGATATTTTGTGAAACTCTTTAAACAGGCTCTTTTTTTTGTAAAGCCTTAATGCGATAATGTTTGCAAAAGAGGCTATGAAAAGCCCGCTTCCCCCTGCATTAACCCCGTAAGCAATTGCTTTGTAATTTGTGGAAAACTTTGAAATCAAAACTGTTGCGGGAACATTGCTGATAAATTGCGAGAGAAATGCCGAGAAAAAATAACTGTGCAGCCCTTTAGTGAAATCAAAATGTGAGAGAAACGCTTTTACAATGCTTAATCGAGCAAGAAGGTGCATATCTATAAAAACAACAACAAAGAGGACTATGAAAAGGTAATCCGCTTTTTTTATTATCTGGTGGAAGAATAAAAGGTAAAAAACAACTATTAAAGGCAGAGCAATGTGTGTTTTATCCGTTTCAATAGCAATAATGAATAAAGGCAGCAGAATTAAAGACCATTTAAATAAGGCGGAATTTAGGTGTTTATTTGTTTCTGTCTTGTTTTGGGTTATTGTTTTGTTTGGAAACATTATCAAAGTGAAAATAATTAAAACCGAAATCAAAATTAGAAACAACGGAAACAGGTTAAAAACAAACTGAAAAAAAGAAATTTCCCATCGGTTCCATAAAAAAATATTCTGCGGATTACCGATTGGAGTTAAAGCCGAACCTGAGTTTGCCGCTAACGCCTCTAAAATAATTACTTTTGTTAGGTCATTCTCAATTATTTTAAAAAAAATCATTGTAAAAGGGATTATTATAAACAATGCAATGTCATTTGTTAAAAACATGGATAAAAAAGCGGTCAGTAAAACAAAAAGCAATGCAACCGTTTTTTCGGTTTTAACTTTTTTGGAAAAGAATAAAACTGTTTTTTCAAGATATCCGCTTTCTTCAATTCCCTTGGTGATAAACAGAAGCCCGGTTAGAGTTGTAATAGTCTCCCAATCTACAAATTGCGGAAGGTTTTCAGGCGGTTCTTTTGTCAAGATAAGCAGAATTACTGCCAGAATTAAAAAAATTATCAGAATGATTTCTTTTGCCACAAAGTCCTTAAAAACCTTCATTAACCCTCTCTTATTTCAAGATTTTCCTGATTGCTTTTACCGCTTTTTCAACATCCCTGTCGTCTATGTCATTATGAGTGACAAACCTTACCCTTGTTTCCGAAAAGGGGAGTGCTAAAACTCCCTCTTTTTTCAATTCATCTAAGAATTCAAATGACGATATTCCTTCTAATTCAACCATTACAAAATTTGTTTGAACGGAATTTAAGTCAACCTTCAATTTTTTCAAATCGGCGATGCCTTCTGCAAGTTTCTTTGCCCTTATATGGTCTTGTTCAAGCCTTTTACTCATCTTTTCAATTGCTATAATCCCCGCTGCCGCTAAAATTCCGACCTGTCTCATTCCCCCGCCTAAACTCTTTCTTACAAACCGTGCCTTTTTAATAAACTCTTTGCTTCCTGCCAGAATTGAACCTACCGGAGCGCATAGCCCCTTTGACAAACAAAACATAATCGTGTCAAAGTGTTTTGTTATCTCTTTAACGTCAATATTTAAAGCGGTTGAGGCGTTGAAAACCCTTGCCCCGTCAAGGTGAAGGTGAAGGTTGTGTTCCATTGCTATAGCCTTGACCTGCATAATGTATTCAACGGGAAGAACCGCCCCGCCCCAGTAATTATGCGTATTTTCAAGGCAAATCATTGAAGTTCCCGGAATGTGTTCCCTTAAAACTGTTTTTATATTTCTATCTATTTCTTCAAGAGGCATTTGCCCGTTTTCAGACTTAATAGGTCTTGGCATAACACCTGCATACCTTGCCATATTTGCCGCCTCAAAGTTGTATATGTGGCACTTTTCTTCAAGTATAACTTCCGTTCCCTCTTTTGAGCCTAATTTAATGGCAATTGTGTTTCCCATAGTCCCAGAAGGCACAAACAAAGCCGCTTCCTTCCCCACTGTCTCGGCTGCCAGCTCTTCAAGTTTTTGCACCGTAGGGTCGTCCCCTAAAACATCGTCTCCCACTTCCGCCTGATACATTGCTTTTCTCATTTCCTCGGTAGGCCTTGTTACGGTATCGCTTCTAAAATCCGAAAACCCTTTGTATCCCATAGTCTTCTCCCTTTTCTAATTCTCTCTGCTTTTAATTTTAACCTAATAAAAGAAAAAAAATTAAAAGAAACATCTGTTTTTTTATTATCTCTGAATACAGGCCTGTATCGGAATACACCTTACCCAAAGGATACAAAGGAAGGGTTATTGCAACCTCTTTTTGCACCTTTCACGACTTCCGGCTAAGCGAAACAACTGTATAAAATAAGCCCCTCGTACGAGGGATTTATTGTATATAATTTTTTAGTTTGCAAATATCAGCAGATTCTTATTCTTAACAGTAAAGTAGTATGTTTTTTCTTTTGTTTTTATCAAAGGAGAGTGAGGCTGGTTTATGCAAAGTGAGTTTTCATTCTCAACAATTTCAAGGTTTTTGGTGATTGTGAAGTTACAGTCATCAATTAGTGATTTTACTCTCGGATTGTTCTTTATATTAACCTTTTTTAATATTTTGCCTGTCTTTTCATCAATTATATAAAAATCAGGAAAAGCCTCTGCTACAACAAAATTATTAATAAGTTTTATAAAGTTTACATAGTCTTCAGTAAAGAAGATTTTCCATTCTGTTTTCACCTTGTTTTTTAAACTTACCTTTTTTATATCTGTCTGTGTAGAGTATATTAGAGAGGCATTTTCTCCGCCTGACAATATCCAGTGTTCAGCAGGGTTTCCAAAAAGTGAAAGTGAATGTTGCGGTAAATTGTCTCTGTTATTTTCTTTAAATGCGTTTATGGGAATGAATGTGAAATTCCCTGCAAGCCCGTCCATTAAACCAACAAGGCAAAGGAATTTATTGTCAATAGACGGATATACATAGTTGTGTTCCTTGTTGGGAATGGTGCAAATAAATTCCCCTTTTGAAGAATAAATATTTATTTTGTCAGCATAGTAGTCATTGCCCTCAATTTTTAGAATTGTTACTGCCACAATAGAGTTTGAGATATTGTCAATTGCTTTAGTTTTAATATGGGAATTAAAATTTAACTCTTTTTCAACCTGATTTTGAGAATTTAAAAAAATAACTTTACTGAGGGTCTTTAATGAAGAATTTTCTGATTTTTTATACCCTGAAAAAGACAAAACCTTTCTATTGTCTGAAAAAATCCCTACCTGAATGTACTTATCTATCGGTGAGGAAGAAAAGTAAGGGTTATTCAAAACAAAGTCAGGAAGTTGAAACTTTAAAACAGGCTCCCCTGCAAAAACCAACCCTGAAAAAACAAACACAAAAATTAACAGCAAGATTTTTTTAAGCATAACTCTTTTCCCTAACAGTTTTTTGCAAATATTTTATAATCTTAGACGGAAATTTTCATTATTTTGTTTTTAATTTATGAGTTTTTTCCCACTAAAACCCGACAGGGAAAGAGAATTTTTGTGCACTCTTCCTTAACCCTG
>JALWHA010000336.1 GCA_027038695.1 Acidobacteriota bacterium | reverse complement strand
TTCTTATGCTTATTTCTTTGCTTGAAATTGGAGTTATTTTACAAAGATTAAAGGGAATGAATTTTTATCTTTTAATTTCTCCTTTTTTATTTTTATCTTTAAGTATTTTTATCTTCAAAAATATTTTTATGCTTTTTTATTCTATTTTTGAGATATTAGTTTTTGTATTTTTAATTTTGCATTATAAAATAGGGAATTTTAAAGAGGCGTTAAAATTAGATTTTATTATATTTTTAATCTCTTTGCCTTTTGTGGTTGTGCTGTTTTTATTCTCCCCAAGAAAGAGCTATTTTAGCTCATCTTTTGGATTTCATCAAGGGTATGTACTCAGTGGATTTAGTGATAAGATGGAAATTAGCGATAAAGCAGTTATAAACTCTAATCAGATAGTTTTAGAAGTTAGTTTTTCAAAAATGCCAGATGAATTTTATTTTAGAGGTAATGTACTTTATAAAAATTTAGGAAGAGTATGGGTAGAGACTTTTAATGTTCCAAGAGATATTTTAAAAAATACTTCAAATTTAATTCTTTATAAAATAAAGATGTATCCAACTAATAAAAAAAGTTTTTTTGCACTTGATTTGCCAGTAGAGGCTTTTAAGGGAGCATATTTAACTAAATTTTATACAATAAAACTAAAAAAACCTTTAAAGGAAATTTTAAATGTAAGGTTAAACTCTTTTACTCATTATACTTTAAAACTTCCATTTATTCCAAAAGTTGCTCTGGAAGTAAATAGAAAATATAATAAATTTATATCAAGGAAAATATGACCTGTATAGCTATTTTTGTAGATAATAATAAATCAAAATGAAAAAACTAATCATTACCGAACTCGCGATAGGGGCAATTACTTTATTTTTGCTCACAACAGGACAGACTGTGCATAACGCCTACGCAAATCCGCAATTTCATCTCTTAGACCGAAAGAGGATTAAAGATGTGAAATTAACCTCGCTCTTTGAACACGAAATAAACTTCGGCAACCCGAATGTCTTAATGTTTGAACCGAGCGAATACGATTTTGAAGAAATTACCCGCAAAATCTGTTCTATTGAAGGAACGAGTATGGAGATTTACAACGACATCGGGACTCCAACTACTTATTGCGGGATTCCCGCTAAAAATGAGGACTGGACTTATCAAGATTATTTTTGGTCGGCTAATTCTCATCTACGGAAAACCGCGAAAATTATCCTAGATATTTACGGAAATGTTTCGCCAGAGGCAATGGAAGGACTTCTATCGTGGGATTATAATACTCCGCAAACTCGTCCTGCACTTCGCAATCCCGAAATAATCCAAGCCATTAAAGACGGAAACCGCGAGTTTGTCGCTGAATATATGGCGAAATACAACACTCCCCAAGTGGGACACGAAGCCCGCAGGGAGAATGAGCTTAACTTAATTTTTAACCAATAATAAAATGCATAATACAAGAAAACAAGCACAAAAAGTATTTAACACACAAATTAACGAAAAAAGAATTGTAGATATTGAACACATTGAGGAGGCAGGAGCGATTTTAGGGTATAATAAGCAGGGAGAATTAGTGGCAGAGGAATACTACCTAAGTGCTTAACTTAAATCCCCTTAAATTTCTCAATTTCAGAGTGACATGGAGGTTTTTAGAGAAAAAAGGTATAAACATACCACTCAGAAATTTAAAGAGCTATATCAGTTAATTTTGAGAAAACTAATCCAAGCCCATAATTGTTAACATATTAACATTTTCAGTGTGGATTACCGTTTTTGCTTCTCTCGCCTCCTTTTTGTCAATGCGATTAACGGCTAAACTGGTATAAAACCCTTTTTGCTTTGGGTCCTCCGCATCTAGTCCCTCGTCTATATTACGCAAAGTCTTAGCAACTATGCGTTCCTCGTATTCTTCTTTGTGTTTCAAATACTTAGCAATTACTTTTGTAGTCCCAGGGGCTGTTAAAGCTAATGTTGAGGTGGTGTTCTCGCTATATCCAGCTAGCTTGACTAGGTCTTGGTCTGAATATTCTACCCACCTCTTATTTTCACCAAAGGGGGCGATTTCATTAGGAGACAACTCTCGTGTGGCAAAGTATGCCCCCAGTGCCTTCTGTTTATGAGTTGGTACAACATTCT
>JALWHA010000335.1 GCA_027038695.1 Acidobacteriota bacterium | reverse complement strand
CCTTAATGTTGTTTTTTTGTTGGCTTTTATCCAGTAACCTGTTATTGGTTTGTAAACCACTTCTCCTATTTTAAGGTTTTTTCCGTTTAAAATTGGAAGATAGTTATTTTCTATGCAAACTTGAGATTTTATAATGTTAGGGTTATGTTTAATCTCAGGAGTTCTTGGGGATATTCTTATTGTATAAATATCACTGATTTTGAAATTACAAATTTCTTCAATTTTTTTACTGTAGGTGGTGGAGAATAAAATAATATCTCCACTCCAATTATCATTTTCAATTACTAACTTTAATTTTCTATCTTCATAATCGTATAAAAGTAGTTTGTTTTTATTTATATTGGATTTTGTAAATTTCAAAACTACCGTTGTTACATCTGCTTCAGGTTTAAAAACACCAGACCCCATATAAATAATTTCTGTTTTTCCGTTATCTGCTAAAAAATTGCGGAGTTTCTTAAATTCATCAAGGATCATAAAAGTTGCAGGCACAATAAAGATTAATTGTCCGTTTTCTTTTAAAAGTTTTATTGATTTTTCTATGAAAGCACCATACACATTGTATTTCCCGTACCATGTTTCATACAATTTTTTGTATTTCTTTTTTGTTTCATTATCTATTTTGATTGTGTAATGCTCTGATAAACTGGGAATACCATAGGGTGGATTACCTACGATTAAATCAAAATTTTCATTTGTTTCCCATAATAAAAAATCATGTTTAATAATTTGTAAATTATCTTTTAATTGATTGTTATCAATGTAATTAATAACTTCCCCGTTAATTTCTACTCCTATTTTTAAAGAAGATGCTGAAAAGATTTTTGCTTTGTTTTTCTTAATTCCATGCAGAAATTGGCATATCCCGCAAGCGGGTTCGAGGATTTTCAAATTGTTTGGGTTTAGATTGTTTTCATTTATGAGATCTACCATAAAGTCAACTACCCATTGAGGGGTAAAGAATATTCCTGAATTTTTTCTAAAATATTTTATTTTTTCATTAATTATTGCTGCATGAGTTTCTACATTAAGATTATCTGCCATTTATTTAATTTCTCCTTAAACTGAAGATGGTTGTTAAGCATGGCTAATTTCCTTTTCAAATAATATTTTACCATTTTGTAAACTCCAATTGAGATATTTTTATTTCCTTCCTTCAACTAAATTTGAGTAACGGGGGGGAATGTTTTAGAATCTAATTAATGAAAGAAACTTTGAAAGGTGGTGGCTATGAGCAGGTATAAGTGGATTGCAATTGCGTTTATAGGGTTTCTTTTAATAACCTTTATTCCGATTAAAGGCTTGAATTTCAGCCAGCAGGCGGTATTAGGCACAACCTTTGCCATGGCTATTTTGTGGTTAAGCGATGCCATTCCGATGGGTGCGACCTCTCTGCTTCCCCTTGCCCTATTTCCTCTTTTGGGGGTTATGAGCGCTTCCGAGGTTGCAAAGCCTTATGCCCATCACCTGATTTTCCTTTTTTTAGGCGGTTTGGTTATTGCTCAGGCTATTCAAAAGTGGGGTTTGCATAAAAGGATTGCGGTGAATATTGTTGATTTTCTTGGTGCCAATCCAAATACAATTATCTTAGGTTTTATGGTTGCCACCGCTTTTCTTTCAATGTGGATGTCAAATACCGCCACAACCTTGATGATGATGCCAATAGGCCTTGCTTTAATTCAGAGTTTTTCCGACAAAATGAAAGACAGCGATGAGTTTATGAATTTTTCAAAAACACTTATGCTTAGCATTGCCTTTGCCGCTTCAATAGGGGGGGTTGCAACCCTTGTGGGCACTCCGCCTAACCTTGTTTTTGCTGGGATGTACAACAAACTTTTCGGCGCTCAAATCTCTTTTGCAAGGTGGATGGAGATAGGCCTGCCTATCAGCCTTTTTCTTCTTATCTTTACATGGGTTTATATGGTTTACTTTTGCTTTCCCTTTAAAGGCTTGCCGAAAGATAATTTAAAAGAGATTATAGATACCGAGAAAGAGGCTTTAAGCGATATGTCTTTTGAGGAAAAGGTTGTTATGGTTATCTTTGCTTTGACTGCAATAGGCTGGATTACAAGGGCTGGCTTTGATTTCGGCTCTTTTAAAATTAGAGGCTGGGCGTCTTT
>JALWHA010000334.1 GCA_027038695.1 Acidobacteriota bacterium | reverse complement strand
TTAAAGACTTTTTGAAGTTTTCCTTTGTTTCTACGTCTATCTGGCTGAAATCAACCCTTATAACGGGGAATCTCTCTTCCCAATTCCATTTATCGTATATGTACAGGCCTTTGAATAATTCTTTATTACCCTCAAAAATGTGTTTCAGTGTGTCAACGGTCAAAGTCTTCCCGAACCTCCTTGGACGGGATAGGAAGAAATATCTCCCGTGTTCAAGCAATTCATACAATTTCTTTGTTTTATCAACATACAAAAAGCCGTCGTTTATTATATTTTTCAGACTGTTTAACCCGATCGGCAGTTTTTTCATAGAGTTTGCTCCTGAAATTATAGTTTTTCTATAAAAATTATAGCACAAAAAAGTGGTAAAGGACGAGACGAGCAGGAGAAGGCAAGTGAGGAGTCTTCTTGTTTAAAATCAAAAGGATATCTTTTTTAGTCCATAATCATAGGATTCCGGGTACGGTTTTGTTTTTTTCATCTTGCTAAAGGAGTTTTTTTCTGATAATCTCTATTCACATGAAGGTGTATGCTATTATACCGTCAAGGTATGCGTCTACAAGGCTTCCCGGTAAACCTCTGTTAAAAATCAAGGGTAAAACTATCATTCAAATGGTTTACGAGCAGTGTAAAAAGGTTGGAGTGCTTGAAGGGATTATTGTTGCGACGGACGATGAGAGGATTTTAAGAGAGGTCAAGTCTTTCGGCGGGGAGTGTGTGATGACTTCTTCAAAGCATAAATCCGGGACAGACAGAATAGCCGAGGTTGCACGGAATATAGACGCGGACGTTATTGTCAATGTTCAGGGGGACGAGCCTTTGATTTCGCCTGAATCCATAGAAGCCTCAGTAAAGCCTTTTTTTGAGAATGAAGATATTGTAATGACCACTTTGAAAACAAGGATTAATTCGGAAGAGGAGTTGTTTAATCCTAATGTTGTTAAAGTGGTTTGCGATAAAGACGGGTTTGCGCTTTACTTTTCAAGGCTGCCGATTCCATATATAAAGCACGGTGAAATGGGTTTTCCCTATCCTTTGCAAAAAGGGGAATATCAAAATTATTTTAAACATATAGGGTTGTATGCATATAAAAGGGATTTTCTGATAAAATTATCTGAGACGAAAACAACTTTCCTTGAAAAAACGGAAGGGCTTGAGCAGTTAAGGGTTCTGGAAAACGGATACAGGATTTTTGTGGTGGAAACAGAGTTTGACAGTTTAGGTGTGGATACTATGGAAGATTATTTGAATTTGAAAAAAATAACGGGGGAATAAATGACAAAGTTTATTTTTGTTACAGGCGGGGTTTTATCCTCGCTGGGAAAAGGTATTGCCGCTGCATCAATCGGGGCAATTTTGGAGAGTATGGGGTATAAGGTTAGTCTGCAGAAGTTTGACCCTTATTTAAACGTTGACCCGGGAACGATGAGCCCTTATCAGCACGGCGAGGTTTATGTTACGGACGACGGTGCTGAAACGGATCTGGATCTTGGGCATTATGAGAGGTTTACCTCTTCACATTCAACAAAGCATCACAATCAGACTGCGGGAAAGATCTATAATTCGGTTTTAACAAAGGAAAGAAAGGGAGTTTATTTAGGCAAAACGGTTCAGGTAATTCCCCATGTGACTGACGAAATTAAACTTTCGGTGAGAAAGGTAGTTGACGATGTGGATATCGCTATCTGTGAGATAGGCGGAACGGTAGGTGATATTGAATCTTTGCCGTTTTTGGAGGCTATAAGGCAATTCGGCCTTGAGCATGACCCTCAGGACGTACTTTATATCCATTTAACCTATGTCCCTTATATCAAGCCTGCGGGGGAATTAAAGAGCAAACCGACTCAGCATAGCGTTAAGCAGTTAAGGGAGATCGGTATTCAGCCTAATATTATACTTGCGAGAACCGAAAGGGCTTTGCCTCAATCCATAAAAGACAAGATCGCTTTGTTTTGTAATGTGAGGCATGAATGCGTTGTTGAGGCAAGGGATGTTTCTAACATTTACTTTGTTCCCTTAATGTTTGCCGAGCAGGGGCTTGACGAATTGATTTGCAGGCATTTGGGTTTGAAGAAGTGCAAACCTAATTTAAAAAAATGGTACGAGTTAAGGGATAAAATAGAAAATCCGAAAGATACGGTTACAATAGGAATTGTAGGGAAATATACCGAGTTTAAAGATTCCTATAAATCTTTAATAGAGGCGTTGCACCATGCTGGTTTTATAAACAGGCTTGATGTTCAACTTGAATGGATTGATTCTTCAATGTTCGAAAAGGACGAATCAAAACTTAAGATACTTGACGAGGTTGACGGTGTGCTTGTCCCGGGAGGTTTCGGTACAAGGGGAATAGAGGGAATGATTAAGGCTATCCATTACGCAAGGGAGAACAAGATCCCGTTTTTCGGAATTTGCCTCGGTATGCAGTTAGCCTGCATAGAGTTTGCAAGAAATGTAGCAGGGTTGACTGACGCAAATTCAACCGAGTTTGACGAAGAGCCTCCATATAAAATTATCTATAAATTAAGGGAACTTGTTGGGGTAGAGGAGTTAGGCGGAAATATGAGGCTTGGAAGTTATCCCTGCGAGGTTCAAACAAAAGACAGTTTTGTTTATAAAGCATACAAAAAGGAGTTAATTGAAGAAAGACACAGGCATAGATACGAATTTAACCTGGAATTCAGGCCTTTGCTTGAGGAAAAAGGGTTAAGGTTTACCGGGATTTCCCCTGACGGAAAGTTTGTTGAGGTTGTGGAGATTAAGGATCATCCCTGGTTTTTGGGCTGTCAGTTTCACCCTGAATTTAAATCAAAGCCTTTAACCTCTCACCCGCTTTTCAGGGATTTTGTTAAAGCGTCTTATGATAACGGCAAAAAGAGGGGTAAAACGAAATGACCGATGCTTTATGGAATGAGATAAACGCATCTGAAAACTTTTTTGTAATTGCCGGTCCTTGCGTAATTGAAGATAGGACAACAGTATTGTCAATTGCGACAAGGGTAAAGGGGATCGGAGAATTATACGGTATCCCTATCATTTTTAAGGCGTCCTTTGATAAAGCAAACAGATCCTCAATAAACAGTTTCAGAGGGCCGGGGCTTGAAAAAGGTCTTGAGATTTTGAAAGAGGTTAAAGAAGAAACTGGGCTTCCCGTTTTGACGGATATTCACCTTCCCGAACAGGCCGAACCGGTTGCCGAAGTGTGCGACATAATTCAAATACCTGCGTTTTTGTGCAGGCAGACTGATTTGCTTGTTGCTGCTGGAGAGACTGGAAGGATTATTAATGTAAAAAAAGGGCAGTTTTTAGCACCGTGGGATATGGAAAATGTTGTAAAAAAGATAGAATCCACAGGTAATAATAAGATAATGTTAACAGAGAGGGGAACAAGTTTCGGATACAACAACCTTGTGGTTGATTTTAAGTCTTTTCCCATAATGGCTTCTTTTGGTTATCCCGTTGTGTTTGATGTAACCCATTCCGTTCAATTACCGGGAGGGTTGGGTGATAAAACCGGCGGACAGAGGGAGTTTATCCCTTATCTTGCTAAGGCTGCGGCAGGGTGCGGTGCCGTTAACGGTTTTTTCTTTGAGGTTCATGAAGAGCCTGAAAAGTCAAAATCAGATGCAGCAAATATTTACCCTTTAAATAAATTCGGTTCATTGCTTGACGGTATGCTAAAGATCTGGAGGGCTCAAGTTGGAAATAGTTGATATTGCGAAAAGGGTTCTTGAAATAGAGGCAAAATCGGTTCTTGATCAGATTGATTCGTTGGACAATGATTTTGTAAAGGCTATAGAGATTTTAAAAGAGACAAAGGGAAGGGTTGTTATAACCGGAATGGGCAAGTCGGGATTGATATGCAGAAAGATTGCGGCAACCATGGCCTCAACGGGAACTCCTGCAATCTTTGTCCACCCCGCTGAGGCTATACACGGGGATTTGGGAATGATTGTTGAAGGGGATTCGGTTATTGCGGTTTCCAATTCCGGCGAGACTGAGGAGATAGTGAGGTTGTTAGAGTTTATTAAGAGGATAGGCGTACCTATTATTGCAATGACCTCAAACAAGAATTCTACACTTGCTAAGTACAGCGACGTTACAATCCATCTTAAAATTGAAAAGGAAGCGTGTCCTTTGGGACTTGCACCGACATCTTCTACTACCGCTACCCTTGCCATAGGGGACGCGATTGCAATGGTGCTTTTGGAGATCAAGCATTTTACCCCTGAGGATTTCGCCGCAAGGCACCCGGGAGGAAAGTTAGGGAAAAAATTATTGACGGTTGAAAACCTTATGCATAAAGGGGAGGATATTCCTATTGTTTACACTTCTACAAAAATGCGGGAAGTAATTTATGTTATGTCTTCAAAAAGGTTGGGGATTGCGGTTGTCGCCGAGAATAACACAAAGAAACTTGCAGGGGTTATTTCAGACGGCGATTTGAGAAGGCTGCTTGAAAAATACAGCGGAGACTTGTTGGAAAAAACCGCCGAAGAGTGTATGACGCTTAATCCTAAAACAATTACTAAGAAACATTTAGCCGTTGAGGCATTGAGTAAACTTGAGAGGCATAAAATAACGGTATTAATCGTTGTTGATAATGAAAATAATATTGAAGGGGTAATTCACTTACACGATTTATGGAAGACAAAATTATTCTAAAGGCAAAAAAAGTTAAGGCTATATTTACCGATGTTGACGGAGTTTTAACAGACGGAAGCATGTATTACGCTGAAGGTATGAACGAGCACTTCAAGGTTTTTTCTGTTTATGACGGGGTTGGGGTTAAGATTGCAAACCTGTGCAATATTCCCGTATTTTTTGTCTCTGCTAAAAAGTCGTCCCTTTTACACAAAAGGGCAGGTGAATTAAAGGTTAAAGAATGTTACGACGGGATTGAAAATAAGAGAAAAACCGTATTAGAGGTTTCAAAAAGATATGGTTTTAAACTTGACGAAATCGCTTATATTGGCGACGACCTTGTGGATATTCAGGTTTTAGGTATTGTGGGGTTTCCCGTAGCCGTAAAGAACGCCTTTGACGAAGTGAAAAAGCATGCCGTGTACATTACCGAAAGAAAAGGCGGAGAAGGTGCATTACGGGAAGTAGTGGAATTTCTGGTAAAGGCCAGGGGGCAATGGGACAGGGTTCTTGATTTTTTTGGAGGGTTATAATGAAGCAACTTGATACAGTCCGTTATGCAATGTGGATAATTCTTCTTTTTTTTGTGTTAATTATGATTTTATTAAACGCAAATCAAACGGTTGATTTCAGGTATTTTATTTTTGATTCAAGCGTAATAAAAAATATTCCTATGTTTGTGGTTATCTTTGTCTCATTCGGATTGGGATTGCTTGTCGGGTTGTTGTTTTCCTTTAAAGAGGTCTTGAAATTCAAAAAAAGGCTGAAAAATAGTGAAGAAGAGCTTGGAAAATTGAAAAAAGAGGTTGAGGCACATAGAAATAAAGAAGTAGAGGAATTTTTTGAAAAAAACGGAGACAAATAAATGGGTGTTGTAGTTCTTTTATCCATAATAATTATTCTTGCTATCATTCTTTTTATTGTTGTAAGTAGAGATGATTCCACAAATAAATCTTTGCCTGTTGTAGAATGCTATGAGAAAAATACAATGCTGATAATTGATAAACTTCAAACAGGTGATTTAGAGGGGATTGAGGGGTTATTTAAAGAAATCTTAAATCAGGATAGTTCAAAAGCTGATTTCTATGTTGTACTTGCAAATATAGTCAGGGATAGGGGATATATATCTGAAGCCATAAATATGCACAAAAATGTTTTAAAAAGGCATGATGTGGATGAGGATAAACTCTTTAAAGGCTGGGTTCTGGGAAATCTGGCGGAGGATTTTAGAAAAGGCGGAATGATAGACAGGGCTTTAAGGACTTATAATGACGCATTGGCGCTGTTAACCGAAAGAGAAAGTATTCCTAAGAAATTTAAAATTGATATTAAAGGCAAAAAGAAGAAAGACAAAGAGAAAGATAAGACCGAGACCCCTGTTGAAGTATGGACAAAGTCGTTATTAAAAAGATACATTTTGCTCTGTAAACAGGTTGGGGATTATAAAAAATTATTAGGTTTAATTGAAATGTACGGATCGATGGGCGGTTATTCTAATGAACATGAGCAAAAGAGAGAAGTTGCCTTTATTTACAACCAATTAGGCGAAGAAGAGATGAAAAACGGTGATAAAAACAAGGCTGAAGCGTACTTCAGGAAAGGGTTAACCATTTACCGGGAACTTTATCCCTCTTACATTAACCTTGCACTACTTAATAAGGATTCCCGTCCTAAAAAGTCTATTGAGTTTATGGAAGATTTAATAGAAGAGATCCCGTCTAAAGGCTTTCTTGTTCTCCCGCTTTTTAAAGAATTGGCGGCTGAGAAATTTGAGGATATATGCAATAAACTTTTGAACAACAACGATAATGACTGGAGGGTAAGGCTGGAATTAGGAAGATACTATATGGAAAAAGGAGAGAGAGAAAAAGGCCTTCTTGAATTTAAAAAGTGTTTGAAAATTTCTCCTATGGTGTTAATTATCCATCAGGAGATATGGAAGTATTTATTGAAAAATCCTGAAGATATAAATGTTTTCAGGGAATACGCAAATACTTTAAATAAAGTGCTTGTTTTTAATAATCCCTTTATCTGTTCAAAATGTAATTACAAGTCTTCGGAATTTTTATGGAAATGCCCTTATTGCCACGAATTTGATACATTTGTGGAATTAAAAATATAAAGGAGTTATTATGGGAAAAATAAAAGCAGTTATTACATCTACGGGGAGTTATTTTCCCGAAAGAATAGTAGATAATCATTACTTTGAGAGTTATCTTGATACTTCAGACGAATGGATTACCACAAGAACAGGTATAAAAACGAGGAGGTTTCTTGAAGACGGCAAAGCCACCTCGGATATGGCGGTTGAGGCGGCAAAGGTTGTGCTTGAGAGGAGAGGTATTACTCCTGACGATATTGAGTGTATCATTGTTTCAACAGTGACACCCGATATGCACTTTCCGCAAACAGCTTGCCTTGTTCAGTATAAATTAGGTGCAAAAAACGCCTGGGGTTTTGATCTTTCAGCGGCATGCTCAAGTTTTGTTTTCGGTTATGTTACCGCCTGCAATTTAGTAGAGACAGGGAGATTTAAAAATGTTTTGCTTATCGGCGCCGATAAGTGTTCGTCATTTATGAATATGGAAGATAGAAACACCTGTGTACTGTTCGGGGACGGAGCAGGCGCTGTTTTAATTGAAGGGAAAGAAGATTCCGAATACGGTTTTATAGATTGCGACCTTCATGTAGACGGTTCGGGAGGCAAATACCTGTATATGCCGGCAGGCGGAAGTTTAAAGCCGCCGTCTCTTGAAACTGTTGAAAACAAGGAGCATTATGTTTTTCAGGAGGGAAGGGAAGTCTTTAAGAGGGCTGTGGTTAAAATGCCTGAAAGCACAAAATCTGTTCTTGAAAAAACAGGTTTGTCTGTTGAAGATATTGACTGGCTTGTTCCCCATCAGGCAAATATGAGAATAATTGAGTCCGTTGCAAAAAGGCTGAAGATAGATAAAGAAAAGGTGATGATAAACATTTACAAGTACGGAAATACTACCGCCGCAACTATTCCGACATGTATTGACGAATACTACACCGAAGGTAAATTGAAAAAGGGGCAGAATGTGGTTATCACCTCTTTCGGCGCAGGTTTTACCTGGGGAGCGGTATTGTTGAAGTGGGGAATTTGATTTAAGGAATTTTGAATTCTTGATTTTGAATTTTGGATTAGGGATTGGGAAGTTTTCCTCTTAATCTATAATCTGTCATTTGGAATCCAAAATTTTTTCGGGAGAGGGTTTTTGAATGAGGTACGGGATTTCAACTCACCCTTTTGCATATGAGAGGTTAAAGGGGGAGCATATAAATTTAATTGCGGACAGCGGGTTTGATACAATAGAGGTCTTTGCTAACAGAATGCAGGTTGATTTTGACGACGGTACTCAATTACACGAGATCGCTGAAACTATAAATAAACATAACTTTTTCGTTAACTCTGTCCATGCCCCCTTTTATTTTGATCTTGAGGGTTTAAGAAAAGGGGTCTTTGTTGATATAGCCTCAGATGACGAGGATTTGAGAAAAAGGTCGGTTGACGAGATAAAATCTTCATTTGTTTTGGCTTCAATGTTTGACGTTGATTTTTATGTTTTGCATTTCCCCTATAAAATTCACAGGGATTCAATGCTAAAAAGCCTTGAAGAGTTGTTTAAATATGCGGAGCACCTTCAGGTAAAACTGTGTTTTGAGAATATTCCGGGAATGGAAACTACGACAAAGCATATCGTTGAATTTATTGAGAAAGAGATGGTGCCTATAGGGATCGGTTTTGACATAGGCCATTCAAACTTAAACGGTTCAGTGTATTCGGACATAGAGGATTACGGTGTTTATTTTTATACCGCTCATATTCACGATAATTTAGGAGACAGGGATTCCCATCTCTTGCCTTTTGAAGGGAATATTGACTGGGGCAGTGCTTTCAGGTTGTTCAAAAAGGTAGATTATAAATGGGGATTGATGCTTGAGATTAGGATAGGTAAAAAAGAAACTTATCAAAATTTATTAAAAAATGCTTTTGTTGTTATCCAAAAATTTAAAAAAATAGAAAAACAATACATTTAAGTTTACAAGAGGAAAAATGAAGATAATAGTTGCGGAAACAGGCGGGTTTTGTTGGGGTGTAAGAAGGGCTATGGACAAGATCCTTGACCTTTCAAGAAATAAGGAAGAGATCTATACTTTAGGCCCTCTTATCCACAATAATCAGGTGGTTTCTTTGCTTGAAACAAAGGGGGTGAAGTCTGAAAAAAAACTTGAAAACCTGAATAATGGAACCGTTGTTATAAGGGCTCACGGAACCACACCCGATGTGCTTGAAAACCTTAAAGACAAGGGATTAGACGTGGTAAACCTTACCTGTCCCAAAGTCGGCAAGGTGCAGGGTATAATAAAGGGGCATATTAAGAAAGGATATCAGGTAGTAATAGTGGGAGACGAAGGACATGCGGAGGTTGTAAGTTTAAAAGGCTACTCAAACGATACCGCTTTTATTGTTGGAAGCGTTGAAGATGCGGATAACCTTCCTGAAATGGATAAAGTTATAATAGTTTCTCAAACTACGTTCAATTACGATGAGTTTTTTAATATTGTGACAAGGATAAAAGAGAAGGCAAAAGAGGTAAAGGAGTTCTGCACAATTTGCGATTCAACCCATAGAAGGCAGGAAGATGTTAAAAGGATAGCATCTCAGGTTGACTGCATGATAATAATAGGAGGAAAGCACAGTGCAAACACTACAAGGCTTGCTGAGATCTCAAAAGAGTACTGTCCCGTGGTTTATCACATAGAAACTGAAGACGAGTTAATCGGAATTGATTTTTCAAGGTTTGAAAAGGTAGGGGTATCGGCAGGGGCGTCAACTCCTAATTGGATAATTAATTCCGTTGTGGATTATCTTCGATTTGTAGACGAAAAGTCTAAGTTTTTTAAGCGGTTTATGGCAGTTGTGTTTAATTCGGGTTTTTTCAGGGGGTTTTCCGCCTTTGTTTTTTCTTACGGCCTCCTTAAACTCTCGGGTTTTAAAGACCCTGTAAAATTTTCGGTTATAGCGTTTTTATATATATTTTCAATGACCCTATTTAACGGATTGATTGATCTTGAAGGTTTAAAGTTTAGCAATCCGACAAAGTTTTATTTTTTGAAAGAAAACAGAACTTTTTTAAAGTTTGTCGGTGGCTCGGCTCTTTTTCTTTTAACATTGTTAACATTTAAAATCTCATTCTATACCTTTTTAATTATCCTTTTTGCCTCTCTATTAGGGCTTTTATACAGGATTAAAATACGTCAAAAGGGAAGGATAATGAGGATTTTTGATATTCCCGGTTCAAAGAATATAATTTACGCTCTTGCATGGTCTATAGTTATTGTGTTTATACCGTTGTTTTTTTCTTCTAAAATAGATGTTTTTTCAAAATTTATAATGTTTTTTCTTGTCTTCACTGTTGTGTTTGTTGGCTCAATTCTGTCGGATATAAAGGATATTCAGGGAGATAAATTTTACGGAAGGGAAACCTTGCCTATTTTAATAGGGATTGACAATGCGTTAAAGATAGCAAATTGGCTTGTTATTCTTCTTGTTATTTTTATTTCTCTAATTTCTCTAACAAGTAAGAATGATTTTTCCATTGCTTTTCTTGCGGCATTGTTTGCGGGGTACTATATGCTGGTTAACAAACTTGTTGTGAAAAAGAGAAATGTATCCCCTATTTACTATGAATTTTTGCTGGATAATTTTGCTTTAATCCCGGGATTACTTGCTATTTTGTTTTCTTTTGTAAAATGATTTTAATAGTGTATCGCTGTTTTTAACCGCTTTTTTTAAGAAATCAAAGTAAATTTCATTTTTTTCAATATCCGTAAGGTCAGAATTAGCACCAAGTATTTTCCTGTACTCATAAGTGGTATGGGATAAAATTACGGCGGTTGCTACCGATACGTTGAAACTTTCGGTAAAACCGAACATTGGGATTGAAAACTCGTAGTCGGCATATTTTAATGTTTCTCCCGAAATGCCATCATGTTCATTTCCTACCGCAAAGGCGTACTTTTCTTCCGGGTTTATTTCTATATCCGTCAATTTTAATGATTTTTCTCCTACATTTGCCGCATAGATTTTATAACCTTTGTTTTTTAACTCTTTTATGCATGAATGGTGTGATTTAAACCTGTTTAATCCTAACCACTTATGGCTGTATTTTGTTACGTTTTTGTTTATTTCAAATTCATAGTCTTTTTCAATGATGAATACTTCTTTAAGGCCTAAACCTTCGGAAGTTCTTAATATAGCACTTGTATTGTATGAATTAAGCAAATTGTCCAATACGACGGTGATGTTTTTTATCTTTGAGTTAACAACCTGTTTTATTCTTTTAAGCCTCTGTTGGCTTAAAAGGGATTCTAAAAATCTGATTTCTTGTTTCATTTTTTATACCTTAATTACAATAAAAAAGCCCCGGTTAACGGGGCTTAGGTTAAACTTGAACAACCTCTTTGACTTCAGGGATTTCTTCCCTTAATCTCTCTTCAATAAAGAGTTTTAAAGTCATCGTAGACATAGGGCAACCGCCGCATGCGCCTAAGAGTTTTACATAAACCGTTCCGTCTTCGTATTTTAAAAACTCAACGTCTCCCCCGTCCATTTGAAGGGCAGGTCTGATATTGTTTAAAGCCTTTTCAATTCTTTCCTGTACTTCCATAAATCCTCCTTTTTGTTGCGCACAGATCATGCTTTTAATACTTCGGCAAGTATGTTAATTCCTTCGTCTATTACTTCTTCGGTTATGGTCAATGAAGGCCTGAACCTGATTGATTTTTCACCTGATTTAAGTACCGCCAATCCCTTATCAAAACACTTGTTAAATACATCGTTTCTTACTTCGGGAGATTCCAATTCAACAGCTGCGAATAATCCCCTGCCTCTGATATTTGAAAGTTTAACCTTTGATACTTCCTGTAACTCATGTAGCTTATTCAATAGGTAGTCACCTGTTTTCGCAGCGTTTTCAATAAGGTTTTCTTCATGAATAATTTCAAGGATCTTTTGTGCTCTTACCATGTCAACTATATTTGCTCCCCAGGTTGAATTGATTCTTGAGGAGACCTTGAAGACAGAGTCAACGTCATTAACCTTGTTTGAAGCCATAATTCCGCAAACCTGGAGTTTTTTACCGAATGATACAATGTCAGGCACAAAACCGAAGTGTTCAAAACACCACATTTTGCCGGTTGCCGCAACACCGGTTTGAACTTCGTCAACTATAAAGAGTATGTCGTTTTCTTCTGTTATTTCTCTGAGTTTTCTTAAAAATTCAGGCCTGAAGTGGTTATCTCCTCCTTCTCCCTGAATAGGTTCAATAATAAGGCATGCGATATCGTCTTTATTTTCTTTAATTGCTCTATTGATTTCGTCAATTGCTTGATTTTCTTTCTCAATTACTTTTTTAAGGTTATCTTCGTTTAAAGGAAAATCAATTTTCGGGTTTGTAATCCTCGGCCAGTCAAATTTAGGGAAGTATTTAACTTTTGTCGGGTCTGTATTAGTTAAACTCATGGTGTAGCCTGTTCTTCCGTGGAAGGCTTCTTTAAAATGGATCACCTTGAATCCTTTTTCTTCTTTGTAGCCTTTTTCAAAATTCTTTCTAACCTTCCAATCAAAGGCTGTTTTTAAAGCGTTTTCAACCGCTAAGGCACCGCCGTCAATGAAAAAGTAATTGGGAAGTTCAGGGTGTGCTCCAAGTTTAGCAAAGGTTTCAACAAATTCCGCCATATAGGTTGTATAAATGTCCGAGTTTGCCACTTTATGAATTGAAGCAACTTTTAATCTTTCTATAAATTCAGGATCTTTCATTTTAGGGTGATTAAAACCTAAAGGCAATGAGGCGAAAAAGGCGTAAAAGTCAATATACTTTTTCCCGTCTCTCGCGTCAACCATATAGCAGTTCTCGCTTTTCTCAAGGTCAAGTACGATATGGAAACCGTCAACAAGCATGTGTTTTTGTAAAGTTGTCAATACGTCTTTAGGCTGAACTTTTATTGATTCCATAATTCTTCTCCTTCAATAAATTTTTACTTTTGTATATTAACAGAATAAGTTTTAAGGTCAATATTTTTGTTCCCGTTTATTTCAATAAATCCGCATTTCCCTTGGCAACGTATTTAATCAATGCTTCCTCAAAAAGTGAGTCCGGAAATTTGTTTTTATCCGGATACCTCTCCCTGAATGCGGTGTAACTCTTTTCAATATCGTCTTGCAGCAATTCTTTTAAATTCCCTTTTACTAATCCTTCTTTTATCTTTTCCTCATTGTAAAGCTTTATATCGCTTGCAAGTGCATTTGCAAACCGTTGTGCTTTTTTTATAACGGGATCCTCCTGTTTGTTGCCAGAAGTGGTTGTTTTAGCTTGAGTTTTTTGTTCAACCGTTTGCAAATGTTGGGTTTTTATGCCTTCCTGTGTTTTTAAGGGTAAAATGTTTAATTCCCTTTCAAACATTGACGTTGCCACTTCCAATAATTTATAGTCATCTTTTTGTTTTAACTCAAAAAGAAAGAATCCCGCCTGTTTAAATTTAATAAATAAGGGTATTGCGATTGAGAGTTCAGGGTTAAAGAAGTTTCGTAAATCGTCCTGAAATATCGGGTCTGACAGTTCTTTACTTTCCATAAAAATTACTTTTTTAATTTTAAAATCTTTTTGCGGTTTTTCTCCCTTACCCTTGGCTGCGTAACATATTGCATTATCCCCTTTAAATATAAAGAACCCTATGTAGTTTGTGTAGTCAAACATAATTCCAAAGAAGTTTTCAATTAACTCTTTTTGATTGGTGCTGTTTTTTAAAGCGATATTAAGGGTATAAAGCGGGTCTACAGAATTTGATACGGGAGTGTTATTTGCTCCGGTTAAAAGTTTTTTGATTAACGGTTCAACTTCATCCGCTTTAACATAAAAATCTTTTGAGAAGATCTTTTCCATTTCAATTTTTAATTCACTAACTAATTTATCCAGTTTGAAATTTATAAATTGAAGTATTAAATCCTTTTTTTCGTCCATAATACTCTCCTTTACTGTTTTTACTAATACAATTATAACTAAAAATAGCTTTATTTGAAATTGTTTTTGTTTTTTTTAACTTATCAAAAATCTCACAATAACTATATAATATAACCTTGACAATAACTCACTAAAGTTTTATATTAATATCGGTTGTAAAAATAGTTTAGGAGGTATTTATGGGAAAAATAATCGGTATTGACCTTGGGACAACAAACTCTGTTGTCGCTGTAATGGAAGGGAATGACGTTAATGTTATCCCTAATCAGGAAGGCGGTAGGACAACACCTTCCGTAGTTGCCTTTACTAAAAACGGAGAGATTCTTGTCGGACAGGTTGCAAAAAGGCAGGCTATTACAAACCCTGAAAATACAATCTTTTCAATAAAAAGGTTTATGGGTAGAAGGTACGAAGAGGTTAACGAAGAGATGAAAATGGTGCCTTATAAAGTTGTAAAGGCATCAAACGGTGACGTAAGGGTTGACGTTAACGGGAAATTGTTTTCTCCGCCTGAAATTTCGGCAAAGATTTTACAGAAGTTGAAAAAGGCGGCGGAAGATTATTTGGGAGAAAGTGTTACCGAAGCGGTTATTACGGTTCCTGCTTATTTTAACGATTCTCAGAGGCAGGCTACAAAAGATGCAGGTAAAATAGCGGGATTGGAGGTTAAAAGGATAATTAACGAACCTACGGCAGCCGCTCTTGCATACGGACTTGATAAGAAAAAAGACGAAACTATTGCGGTTTACGATTTCGGGGGGGGTACTTTTGATATTTCAATTCTTGAAGTAGGAGAGGGAGTCGTTGAGGTTAAATCTACAAACGGAGATACTCATTTAGGCGGAGATAACATTGACCAGAGGATTATAGACTGGCTGATTGAAGAATTTAAAAAGGATCAGGGGATTGATTTAAGCCAGGATAAAATGGCGTTACAGAGGTTAAAAGAAGCGGCGGAAAAGGCAAAAATAGAACTTTCTTCAATGATGCAGACTGAAATTAATCTGCCTTTTATAACCGCTGACGCTTCAGGCCCTAAACATTTAAATATTACCCTTACAAGGGCTAAGTTTGAATCAATGATAGAGGATTTGATCTCAAGGACTATGGAACCTTGCAAAAAGGCTCTTGAAGATGCGGGGCTTAAACCTTCGGATATTGATGAGGTTGTTCTTGTAGGCGGTTCTACAAGGATTCCCCTTGTTCAGAAAAAGGTTACCGAGTTTTTCGGTAAAGAACCGCATAAGGGGGTTAATCCTGACGAGGTTGTTGCCGTCGGTGCCGCTATTCAGGGCGGTGTCCTTGCGGGAGATGTTAAAGATGTTCTTCTCCTTGATGTTACACCCCTTTCCTTAGGTGTGGAAACTCAGGGCGGAGTTATGACTGTAATGATTCCGAGAAATACTACAATTCCTACGAGAAAAACCGAGGTATTTACTACGGCAGCCGATAATCAGACAAGCGTTGAAATACATGTGTTGCAGGGGGAAAGACCTCTTGCGAAAGACAATAAGTCTTTAGGTAAATTCCATTTAATAGGCATTCCTCCCGCACCGAGAGGTATTCCGCAAATTGAGGTTACCTTTGATATTGACGCAAACGGTATTTTAAACGTAAACGCAAAAGACAGGGCGACAGGCAAAGAGCAGAAGATTACCATTACCGGTTCCAGCGGATTGTCAAAAGATGATATAGACAGAATGGTAAGAGAGGCTGAAGCAAACGCTGAAGAGGATAAGAGAAGGGCCGAGTTAATTGAAGCGAGAAACAGGGGAGATTCCCTTGTTTATCAGATAGAAAAATTGCTAAAAGAACACGGTGACAAGATCAATGATGCAGATAAACAGGCTGTTGAATCGGCAGTTTCTCAGTTGAAAACGGCGATTCAAGGCGAAGATGTGAACGCTATTAATTCGGCAATTGAAAATTTGACCAATGTATCTCACAAATTATCTCAATACCTTTACCAATCTCAAGACGGCGCTCAAGCGGGGCCGAATCCGAATACGTATACTTCTCAAGGAGAACAAACTACAGTTAACGAAGAAAAAGGGGGAGACGACGTAGTTGACGCAGAGATAGTTGAGTAAAGCTAAAGGGAGAAAAAGTTATGAACGGTAAGGATTATTACGCTGTATTGGGGCTCCGTAAAGGGGCCTCAATACAGGATGTAAAAAAGGCGTATAAAAAACTTGCGAGAAAGTATCACCCTGACTTAAATCCGGGTGATAAAGAGGCTGAAGAAAAGTTTAAGGAAATATCCGAGGCTTATGCTGTTCTTTCCGATCCGAAGAAGAAAGAGCAGTACGATAAGTACGGATTTGTCGGAGATGCTAATTTCGGAGGAAACTTTAATTACCAGGATTTTCAAAACGTCAATTTTGATTTTTCCGAGATATTTTCTGATCTATTCGGAGCGGGGAATAGAAGAGGAGGGTACGCTGAAAACGTTTATACAAATACCCCTAAGAAAGGCGAAGATATTCAATATTCAATGAGAATTTCCTTTATGGACGCAGTTCACGGTTTGACTACAAAAATAAAAGTGAACAGAAGCAAATCATGCGACGCATGCGGCGGCACGGGAAAGATCCCTTTATCCTCTCCTCAAATTTGTCCAAGATGCAAGGGAACCGGGAAAGAAAGTAGCGGGTTGCCTTTTTTCCATGTTGAAAAACCCTGTTCACTTTGCGGCGGTACGGGCAGGATTACCTTTACCAAATGTTCCAAATGTCACGGTAGCGGAAGAATGCCCTTTACTGAAACAATAAATGTCAGAATCCCCGCGGGTGTTTCAAACGGTTCTAAAGTCAGGGTTCCCGGAAAAGGGGAGGCCGGTGTAAACGGCGGTCCTCCGGGAGATTTGTATATAATAACAGTTGTTGAAGAGCACCCCTTGTTTAAAAGGCAGGGAGACAATATTTATTTAAAACTTCCTATAACCTTTTCAGAAGCCGCATTAGGTGCTAAAATAAAAATACCTACAATATACGGAGATACAACTGTGAAAATTCCCCCTCAAACTCAATGCGGACAAAAGATCAGGGTTAGGGGGAAAGGGGTAAAATCAAGATTAACCGGTAAAAACGGAGATATGTATCTTGAAGTAGAGGTTAAAACACCATCCACGGTTGATACAAGGGTAAGGGAGTTGATGAAAGATCTTGAACGGTATGAGGATAAAGAGAAGATTCGCGGTCATTTTAAGTTATAAGGGGGCGGCATGGTAAGGGGAAAAAATAACGAAGCTTATTATATGATAAGTGTTGTTGCAAAGATGTATAATGTCCATCCTCAAACCTTAAGGCTTTACGAAAAACACGGGCTTTTAAAGCCTTCACGAACAGAGGGCAACACAAGGCTTTATTCAAAAAAAGACTTAGAGAGGCTTGAGATAATTTTAAACCTTGCAAGGGACTTAGGGGTAAACCTTGCGGGAATTGAGATTATCCTGAATATGAGGGAGAAAATGGAAAAAATGCAACAGGAGATAAATCAATTAAGTCTCGCATTGCAGAAAATCATTGTTGACCATGTGCAGAACGGGGAAGAAAAGATAAAAAATGCCCTTGTTAAGATTCCCCGCTCAGGTATAATAAAACTTGATATTGAAAAGGAAAAATAATCAATGGCTAAAAAAAATTATAAATTTTTTGAAGAAGAAGAGGCTTTAAAACAATACCTTCAAGAGATAAATAAAATCCCTCCTATTTCCCCCGAGGAGGAGAAAGAGTTAGCCAGAAAAATTAAAGAAGGAGATCAGGAAGCTTTAAGGAAACTTGTGGAGGCAAACCTGAAATTTGTCGTTTCAATTGCTAAAAGGTATAGGGGTAAGGGCGTTCCTTTTATGGATTTGATTAATGAAGGAAATTTAGGTTTAATAGAGGCGGCAAAGCGATTTGACCCTGATAGAAACGTTAAGTTTATCACCTATGCCGTTTGGTGGATAAAGCAGGCGATTATTTCGGCTATTGCTGAGCAGAGCGGTATATTTAAGATCTCGTATAAAACATTAAACCTTTTGAATAATGTGGGAAAAAAGTACAATGAATTGCAAAAGGATCTGCACAGGGACCCTACTAACAGCGAGCTTGCTGAGGCTATGGATATTGACGAGTTTGCTTTAAATTCTCTATTAACTACGTACGGATACCATAAATCTCTTGACGATTACATATCTTCCGATACCGACGATTTAAATTATGAAGATGTAATTGAACAGGAAAGTGTTGACGATGCGGAAACCGAATTGATCAAGAAGTCTTTTGTAGAGCATTTAATGGAATCGCTTTCCATTTTGAGTGAAAGGGAGAGAGATGTTTTAATTCACAGGTTCGGGCTTAACGGAGAAGAGCCGAAAACCCTTCAGGAGATTGGAAAACTTTTAAAACTTTCAAGGGAAAGGGTAAGGCAGATAGAAAAAAATGCACTTGACAAGATAAGAAGGTCAAGGTATAAGAATATTTTGAAAAGTTACCTTAATTAATTTAGTCTTGCTTTACAATTAATGCGGAAAAAAAGTATAAAATCGCACCTATAGACACCATTGTTGCACCTGACGGCAGGTCTAACCTATAACTCATATAGAATCCTGAAAAGAATATAATTAAATTTATCAATATTGAACATATTATAACCTTTTTGTAATTATCCAGAAACAAAATTGAAATTGCCGCAGGTATGATTAAAAATGCGGAAACCAAAATAATTCCTATTAATTTTATACTAAATACAATTACAAATGTCAGAATAGCGATTATCAGGTTTTCTAAAAGTTGCACAGGTAATCCGGATGCCCTTGCCACTGTTTTGTCAAATGTAATAAAAATAATTTCTTTAAAAAATAGATGAAATATAATAAAAACAATTATCATTACCGTAATTAGCATTGCAAGGTCTGTTTTTGTTATCCCTAAAATAGATCCGAAAAGGTAAGACATTATGCCGAATGTGTAGTCTTTTTTCAAAGAAAGAAAGATAACGCCTAATCCCATTGTAAACGCAAACAAAATACCTATAACAGTGTCGTATTCCGATTTTTCTCCGTGAATTGCTATAAGGTATCCTGTAAAAAGGCAGAACATTATTGCTGTTAAATACGGGTTAAACCCGAGTAAAATCCCTAAAGCGACTCCTCCGAATGCGGCGTGTGAAATCCCCACTGTTAGAAAAGACAATTTTTTCATAACCACAAAGAAAGAAAGAAAACCGAAGAGTATGCTAATAATTGTTCCTGCTATTAAAGCGTTTCTTGCAAATTCAAATTGAAGAAGTTCAATCATGCTCACCTCTATGGCACCCTTTGCAATGCTGGTCGTGGACAAGTATTTGAATATTTGAGCCGAATACCTTTTTCAACACTTCATTCGGAATTGGTGTCCCGCTCTTTCCGTGATAATGGATTGTTTTGTTTAAGCATGCGATTTTATCCACAAAGGTTGAAACAACGCCTATATCATGGGATACCATTAAAATAGCCATTTCCTTTTTATCCCTTATGTCTACAAGTATTTTGTAAAAGTCTTCCTGAGCAACAATATCAAGCCCTGTTGACGGTTCGTCAAGTATGAGTATTTTCGGTTCCATAGCAAGTGCTCGTGCTATAAATACCCTTTGTTTTTGCCCCCCGGACAATTTATTTATGTTTTCGTCTTTTAGATTATCCATTTTCACAAGTTTAAGACAATCTAGGGTAATCTCTCTATCTCTTGATGTGGGACGTTTAAATAAACCTAATTTCGGGTATCGTCCCATTAAGACTGTTTCAAAAACCGATATGGGAAAGTTTTTGCTTATATTTTCCTTTTGCGGCAGGTAGCCGATTTCTTTTTTTTCAACTTCCTTAGGCGGTTTCCCCAACACTAACACTTTGCCTTCCGAATAGTCTTTTAAGCCTAATATCACTTTAAGCAGGGTGGTTTTACCCCCTCCGTTAGGTCCGACTATACAGATAATTTCGCCTTTTTCAACTTTTAGGAAAATGTCTTTTAAAACAATTTTTTCACCGTATTTTACGTTTAAACCTTCAATAAGAACATAGGGGATTGTCATTGACTTAGCGCTTGGTATATCTTTTCACAATTATAAATCATTAACTTAATGTAAGTATTTCTATCCTTGCTGTTAGGGTCGCCTATTGGGTCAAGTTCAACTTTTTTCAAATCTAATTCCCTTTGATAGATATCAATTACTTTATCTTTTGTGTTTAAACTGCATAACAACGCGTCTACGCCGTATTTTTTCCCTCTGTTTAAGATTTCGGTTAAAGCACGAATTGAAACACGTTTTTCGTTTCCCGTGTATATTATTCCGATGACATTAAGCTTGAAATCTCTTGCAAGGTAATCCCATGCAGGGTGATATTCAATAATATTCTTTGTTTTTAACTTATTAAATTTTCCTAAGTATGCCATATATACTTCATGCACCCTTTTGCCGAATTCAAGTGCGTTTTTGTCGTAAAATTTCATGTTTTTTTTATCGGATTTTATGAAAATCCACCTGATTTTTGACACTAATTTGAAGTTATTTTTTAAAGAGAGCCATATATGAGGGTTTGCGGGTCTATTTAAAAGATAGTATTTTTTTGCTCCTTTTTTCAGGAATTTTTCCATCCACCCGTCAAACTGCTTTGAAATCCCGATAAATATATCTGCCTGCTCTATTATCTTGGCCTGTTTAGGGGTAGGTTCAAATGTATGGGGATTCGCTCCTATGGGAATAACAAAATTTACTTCAGCTTTATCTTTTACAATATTTGATACAATATCGGCTATAGGGAAAATTGAGGTTACTACCTTTGTTTTTGCAAATCCGCTAAGTGCAAAGAGAATTGCAAACGCATATATTAAAATTTTTTTCATGTCTTCCTCCACAATTTTAAGTTCGCTAAATATTATATCAAAGAGCAAAGATAAAGTATAATTTAGATGTTATGAACAGGTTAGTGCTTTTTGTAATCGCTTATATTTCAGGTTCAATTCCATTTTCTTTTGTGCTGGCTAAGTATTGCAAGGGAGTTGATTTAAGAGAAACTGGAAGCAAAAATGTTGGAGCCACGAATTTATATAGGTTCTGCGGGATTAAGTACGCATTTTTAGGTTTTTTGTTTGATTTTTTGAAGGGATTTTTGACAATGTTTTGTCTTGAAAGGTTTATAAATGTTAATGAGTTAACTTTAATTTTTGTTGCATTCTTTGTTATTTTAGGCCATGTTTTCCCAATTTTCTTAA
>JALWHA010000333.1 GCA_027038695.1 Acidobacteriota bacterium | reverse complement strand
CTTTTCCGTTGAGCCTTCGTCCGCCTCTTCATAAGCCTTTTTCAGCCTTGCCTCAACATCAGGCGGCAGGTCTGTTGACGCACGCCTTATCAATTCCAAGATATGGTCTTTCAATTCCATACTCCCACTCCCTCTCTATTTTTAGTTGATACCTAATACTAACTCGCACTAATAAAATCATTATACCCTATTTGATTATTCAGTGGCAAAATCAATTTTAATCAAATGTTGAGATGAATATTCGGGGAATTTCAGGAAGGTAAAAGTGGTGCAAATACTGGCATTTTTGTGCATTTTTTACACAGATGTGTGTTTTATTGTCTAATTTTTGTTAATTGGTTTTTTAAAAAAATCTCTTGCAAAAAAAAAGATAAAATGTGTCTTCGGTTGGCGCTGACCTTAAAATTTTGATGGAGGGTGTTATGAAAAAGTTTTTTACAACTTTTTTGCTGTTTTCTTTCGTCTGTGTTTATGGTTGGGCGCAAAATGTGCCATTTGTTAACCTTGCCAATCTTGATGGCACAAAGAAACCTATTGAGGGTTTGATGGGTGGATATGTTCCCCACAAGTATTTTGCAAAGAATTTGCTTAAGTCTGGGAGTTTTGATTTGAATTATCATGCGCAATTCAGTCTTGATTTGAATGAATTTAAAGGGGATAATGCCTATTTACACATTGAAAATTCAGACGGTGCGCCTATTGTTGTCTCTTTTATTCTTCCCTGGGGTAAGTGGTATAATTTTATTGTCAAAATGAATGACTCAAAGGCAAAAGATGTGGAAATTAATTACGGAATAGATAAACTTTTTGATGCAATAAGTAAAAAATTTCTTGAAAGTGGTGCTCCTGATGAGATTGTTCAGGGGTGCAGCCTTGTGTTAACAAGCGGTTCTAAATTTAAAGCAAGCCTGAGTGTTAATGGAAGGACAAAAAAGGTTAAAGTACAACAACCTCTGGTTATGGCAAGAAAAGAAAAAACATTTAAACAATCTAAGGTTAGCAATGATACTGACTGGTGTGCAACTATAACAAATCATCCTGAATTAGATACAGACGGAGACGGTTATGCAGAGATTAAAGTGACAAATGATGTTAACGGGGTTTCAAATTATGCCTGGTTCAAGATTACAGGCGAAGTTTATCCTATTATTGGATGTGAAGGCCTTCCACCTCATAAAACTTATGTATTATCATTTAGGGTAGATTATCCAAACAAAGGGGATGAATGGCATGTTCAGGATGATGAAAAACAGTCATGGAGTGTTTACTATTGTGACGAAGGACTCTGTTATTGTTTTGCAGGGCGGTATACTGGAGTAGAGAATTATAATTTTTATACTTGTTGTAATATGGAAAAGCCTTATGAGACAAAGCATGAGTGGCAGAATATGAGAAATCTATATTGGTATTGGGAAAAGGGTAAGGTAATAAGGTATTATCCTGCGTCTGATTACCTGACCTGGACTGTTGAACTAATTCATCGTTAATTTTTTATAAAGGGGGGAAGATGGTTAAAAGGTTGTTTTTTCCTGTTTTGTTTGCCTTTTTTACTCAGGTTTTGTTCGGGATGGTTGCCAATCCCTTTTTGAGAGAGGTTAAACAGCCTGACGGAAAGGTTATTAAGGTAAGGTATGTTGGAAACGAATGGGAGAATTACCTTGTTGATAATAAAGGCAAAGTGCTTGTAAGGAATAAAAAGGGATACTGGGTTGAAGGCGGAAGTTTTAAGAAGTTACAGAGGAAAAAGCAACCTTCCCCCCTTTCTGTTTTGCAGTTTGAAAAGAGGTTTAATTCAGGTTTAAAGAGAGGTGTTTATAATAAATTCAAAAATGACTTTGAGGCGTCTAATAGAAGTTACCTGAATTTTTCAGATATGAAAAAAAGCAGGGTTAAAGGTGTGTTTTCTCACCCTGTTCTTGTGATTTTGGTTGAGTTTTCAGACTTTACCCATATTGGAGGTGGAGAGGGTTTCTGGGCTAATTCCTTTTTCGGAGAAAATGGCAAAACAGTCAGGTCTTACTACAAAGAGGTGTCTTACGGAAAACTTGACATTGTCCCTGTTTCCGATAGTTTCGGAGAGGACAACGGGGTGGTAGGCTGGATTAAACTTCCCTACCCACACCCTGAT
>JALWHA010000332.1 GCA_027038695.1 Acidobacteriota bacterium | reverse complement strand
GCCTCAATCTAACACATGGGGTAAAAACGCCTGAACTGTTGCAGGAAAATGTGTATTAACCGTTAAAGTGTGTCCACTTATTTCAGGACGGGACAATATTGACCATCACCTAAGTCCTTCTCCACCTATTATCTCAGGAGCTTTTTGTCCTATACTAAAACCAATGCCTACAGAGTTGTTATCAGTTGTTATTTTGCAATGTTCTTTCATCCATTCAAAGCGCTTTTTCCATTTTTTACTTCTATAGATACTTTTGGGAGTTTTCCCTTTTGCATTTTTAATTTTGGTATTTCCACCATGTTTTTTTAGAAATTTATAGGTTTCTTTATCGCATATATATGCAGCCATGTGTAAAGGGGTATTTTTTTGTTTTTTGTTTTGAATGTTAATTTTTGCTCCGTGGTTAACTAAATATTTTACAATATCCAGGTTCCCGCTATAGGCAGCCCAGTGGAGAAGTGTGTTACCTTCTTTATCTTGATAATTAATATCAAAACCTAAATCTTCTACAAAGTATTTGACAATATCAAGGTGGCCTTCAGATGCTGCCTGTGATACGGGGAAGCCATATTTTTTTACTGCTTCGTTCCATTTTGCGCCGTGTTCAATGAGGAGTTTGCAGATTTCAAGATGACCTTTGTATGCTGCATACCACAAAGGAGTTTCATTAATATTATCTCTTGCATTCACATCTGCACCTTTTTCAATCAGGTATTTTGCTATTTTTATTTCTCCATAACTTGCCGCCCAGTGTAACAGTGTTGCCCCCTCTTTGTCTTTTGCGTTTACATCATAGCCTAAATCTTCCATGAAGTATTTGACTATGCTAAGATGGCCCCAGAATACTGCCTCCTGAAGTGGTGTTCTGTCCTTTTTATTCTTTGTATTCGTATCTGCACCGTGTTCAATAAGGAGTTTGCAAATATCAAGACGGTCTTTATATGCTGCCCAATGAAGCGGTGTCCAGCCTTCTTCATCTTTTGCATTCACATCTGCACCATGTTCAATAAGGAGTTTGCAGATGTCAAGATTCCCTTGTTCCGTTGCATAGTGAAGCGGTGTTCTGTCATATTCTTTGTCCTTTATATCTGTTTGCGGACGATAGTGAAAATTATCTATTTGGGGACGATAGTGAAAATTGTAGTAGGATGGGATGCTATATGCGTAGTCCCTTGCATTTACATCTGCACCGTGCTGGATAGCTGTTTTTACCTTTGTAATATCTCCTTTTTTCACTCCGTCAAATAGCATTTGAGTGTAGTCTGTGCTCTCTGCAAATCCTGAAATAACAAAACATAAAGCAAATACCAAAACCAGAAACCTGACAAAGAAACCTGATTTTTTCATACTAAGTTTCCTCCTTGTTTATTAAAAATTCTTTGTTCCTTTACTCCTTTGCCCCGTGTTGTTTGAGGAAATTGACAACTTTTTTAACATTTTTACTGTGTGGGAACTTTTCTGCTTCTACTTCTGCCTTATAGAGTGGAGTGTGGCCATCTTTGTCTTTTGCATTTATATCTGCTCCGTGCTCTATAAGGAGTTTACAGATGTCAAGATTGCCTTGTTCTGCTGCCCAATGAAGCGGTGTTCGGCCGTCTTCATCTTTTGCATTCACATCTGCACCATAGTCAATAAGAAGTTTGCAGATATCAAGGTGTCCCCAAAATGCTGCTTCATGAAGTGGTGTTTCGCCGTATTTGTTTTTTGCATTCACATCTGTGCCGTGTTCTATAAGGAGTTTGCAGATATCAAGGTGTCCCCCAAATGCTGCCTCATGAAGTGGTGTTATGCCCACTTTATCTTTTGCATTTATATCAGCGTCGTGTTCTATAATAAGTTTGCAGATTTCAAAATCCCCGTGGTCTGCTGCCCAATGAAACGGGGTATTACCATATTTATTCTCTTTTGTATTCACATCTGCACCATGTTTAATGAGGAGTTTGCAGATTTTAAGATTGTCTTTTTCTGCTGCCAGATTAAGCGGTGTTATGCCATCTTTATTCCTTGCATTCACATCTGCGCCGTGTTCAATAAGGAGTTTGCATATTTCAAAATCCCCATTGTCTGTTGCCAGATGAAGCGGAGTTTCACCATATTTGTTTTTTGCATTCACATCTGCACCGTGCTCTATG
>JALWHA010000331.1 GCA_027038695.1 Acidobacteriota bacterium | reverse complement strand
GGGTATGCCCTTGTAATCCTATACTCTGACGGAAGCGTCTCTGTATCCCACGGCGGAGTTGAAATGGGGCAGGAAGTGTCAACAAGGGTTGCACAGATTGTCTCCGAAACACTTGGCATTTCATTTGAAAAAATACACATAGAAAGCGTAAACACAAAGGTAATTGCAAACCTTCCCCCGACGGCAGCCTCAACCGCCGTTGACTTAAACGGAAATGCGGCACTTAAAAGCGCAGGGATTTTGAGAAAAAGGCTTGAGAGAATTGCAGAAAAACTGTTTAAAGAAAAATACGGCATTGTTTCGGAAGAATTTAAGTTTGAAAACAACCTTGTTTATGCGGGAGAAAAAAAAGTTTCAATTGCCGAGGTAATAGAAAAAGCTTTATGGGAAAGGGAAAAACTTGCAGAATACCAGTTTTACAAAACCCCGCAAATCACAGGCTTTAACAAGAAAAACGGAAGAGGAAAGCCATTTTTATACTATGTTCACGGCATTGCAATATCCATGGTTAAGGTTGACTTACTGACCGGAGAGCACAGAATTCTAAAAACAAAGATAATACACGAAACTGGAAAATCCCTGAACAAAGACATAGAGTTAGGCCAGATTGCAGGGGCTTTTGTGCAGGGGGCAGGCTGGCTTACAATGGAAGACATGGTTTACGACAGAGGAAAGCCATTAAGCATATCCCCCTCAACATACAAAATCCCCACAATAGCGGATATCCCGAAAGAGTTTGACATTGAGATATTTGAAAGCGGGGCAAAATATTCAAGCGTTTTCCAGACAAAGGGCATAGGTGAGCCGCCCTTCCTATACGGCCACAGCGTCTTCCTTGCAATAAAAAACGCAATTGAGAATGAAAGCGGGAAAAACTCTGGGTTAATGCCCCCCGCAACACCTGAAAACATCCTCAAAGCAATAGAAAAGGCAGGGGGATAAAATGGACAACCTGTTCAGCCTTATCTCAAAACTTAAAGAGGAAAACAGGGAAAGTTATTTCGCAATAATCACAAAGACAAAGGGGATAACATCCTGCAGAGCGGGGGCAAAAATGATAATCTTTTCCGACGGAAAGACTGAAGGGACAATAGGCGGGGGAGAGGTTGAGTTTGAGGTAATAAAACTTGTGAAAGAGGGAAAGATAGAAAAACCCACAACCTTCACCTTTAACCTTACAGGCAAATCCATAAAAAACCTGAAACATTCAATAGACATTGACTCAATATGCGGCGGCATAGTGGAAGTATTTGTTGAGCCTCTGCACACAAAGGAAAACCTATACATAATCGGGGGAGGCCACTGCGCTGTTGAATTGTCTGAACTTGCCTCAAAATGCGGGTTTTTCGTATGCGTCATAGACGAAAGGAAAGAATGGGCATGCACAGAAAAACACCCCTTTGCCCACAAAACCCTTTCCATTGAATACTCAAATTTAACAAAAGAGATAAAATTCAAGAAATCCGACTATGTTGTAATAATGACCCCAAAACACAGCCACGACAAAGAAGTCTTAAAGCAACTTGTAAAAATTGAACTAAAATACCTCGGAATGATGGGAAGCCTTCACAAGGTAAACGAGGTATTCAAGCAGTTAATTGAGGAAGGGATTGAAAAAGAATTGCTAAAAAAAGTCTATGCCCCGATAGGCTTTCCAATTCAGTCAAAAACCCCTTCCGAAATAGCGGTATCCATAACCGCCCAACTCATAGCGATAAAAAACAACCTCACCACAATTGCATTCTCCAACAACCAATTATAAAATAATTAGCCAAAATATATGAAAAAGACAAAAATAAACAAGGAAAATTATATTGCTGATAAACTATTTAAAACCTTCACCTTTACCACCAAAAGATTTCAAAGAAACTGAAAAATTTCATAAACAATTTATTGTTTGTCACAAAAATTTAGTAGAATTAAAAGGATATACAGGGATTGTCCCGTTACGAAATAGGTTGACACCAAAAACCTGAAGACAGGAAGAAAAATGGAAAAGACTCACATTTGTTATAATGAAGAGTTCAAAAAGTATATGGTAAAAGAAATTGAAAGAACTAACACATCCACCAGACATACAGGCAACTTAACCTACATAAAAACGGCACAGGACTATCTCTATCTATCATTAATAACAAATTTACACTAAAGACAAATAGTAGGCAATGAAATAAACGACAACCTTGAAACAATAGGACACATAAAAGCTATAAAAGGTGTTAAAAGGGTTAAAAAATACACAAAACCTTATTTGCCATCCAGACGAAAGAAGCCAAACTCAATACCCGAAGAAGCTAAAACACAAAGGGGAAAGATCAACATGACTGCAGAAAACCACTGCTACGAAAATATGCTGGCGGAAAGAGTAAACTGGATACTGAACTGACATGGTACATGAAAATGTGTATATTAACCATCAAAGAGTGTCCACTTGTTTCAGGACAGACACTTTCCTTATCTTTTATTCCTTTTATTCCCTTTTTAGGGTCTTTTTTTGAAGATTACCCTTTCAAACATCGGGAGAAAGGGTGTCCAATCGGGGTGGTCAGATGGAGTGTCAGTATCTATTGCCTTTTTCATTGCATTCATCTTTGCATCAAGGTTGTCTATTGTTGCCACAAGCAAAGCCTCAGGTGTTTTCGGCCTTTTAGGTGAACCGAATTCCAATTCTCCGTGGTGGGATAATATTATGTGCTGAAGGTGTAGTTTGTAATTTTCAGGAAAATCAGGGATCTCTTTTATTTTATCGGTAACAAATTCATACTCAATTGCTATGTGGCCTAAAAGCCTGCCTTCCGTGGTGTAGTTAAAATCCCTTTGGTAGGACAATTCCCAGAGTTTGCCTATGTCGTGAAATAAAATCCCCGTATAAACAAGGTCTCTGTTTATAAAGGGGTAGATTTCGCAAATCTTTTCGGCAAGCCTTAACAAACCGTAAACATGCTCAAGATAACCGCCTCTATAGGCATGGTGAAGAGATTTTGCAGCAGGCGCTTTTAAAAGCATAGGCTTAATCTCAGGCTCTTTGTACACTCTCATCACCAATTCTTTTATATATTTGTTCTCAATTTTTTCTTCAGCAAATGCCACTATTTTTTCATACAGTTTATCTGCGGGAATTTCGGAAGAGGGGAAGAAGATTTCGGCATTTTCCACATCGCTTTCTTCAACCTTTTCAATCCTTGAAACTATCGCCTGCAGGTTGTTATTGTAAACCTGTACCCTGAATTTTACTTTAACAAAATCACCGGGTTTAACTTTATCTATCACTCCGCTTATCTTGTCCCACATCATTCCCATTATCTCTCCGCTCATATCGGAGAGTTTTAGCAAAAGGTACTGTCCGCCGTTTTTCTTGTCCCTTAATCCGATCAGCTTTAAAAGGTAAATATCCTCAACCCTTGAATCAGGCTTTAAGTCTTTTATTAAAATATGGTTATCCATCAGTTCTCTCCTCTTTTAAAACTTCGTAATAATTCAATTCATTACCTTTTTTTACATTTCCTATAGGTATTTCTTTAACCTTGATTGTTAGCCTTCTCCTTCTTAAGGGAAAAGTAATGATGTCCCCTTCTTTAATATCTTTTCCCGCTTTAGCAATATTGCCATTAACAAATACCCTTCCCGATTTTATTAACTCCTGGGATAATGTTCTTCTTTTGATTATAAGCACCTTCTTTAAAAAAAGGTCTAACCTCATTTTAATTCTTCCGGTTTAACATCAACCCTTACATAATAAATGTTTTTTAATTCTTTCATAAACTTGTCAATTCTATCCTGTATTAACGGCTGCCTTAATTTGTCTTCAATTTTTGCCTTAACACTGTCAAATGGTAGCGGTTTAGGTTCATTTTTTTCTAAAAGTTTTATTATGTGAATTGCATCAGGTAGTTCCACTTCAGCAACTTCACCTACCTTTAATTTCATAGCGGCATCTTCCAATTTCTTGTTTAAATCTCCTAATTTAAGGTTTTTCAATTCTCCGTTTAATTCCTTTGAGCTTGATTCGGAATATAGGGAAACAGCCGTGGAAAAATCCACCTTGCCTGAACGAAGGTCCTCTAAAATTGATTTCGCTCTTCGTTCAACAAAAACTTTGGTTGAAAAATCATAGTTTAAAACAATTTCCTGAATAGAATAGGTAAACGGGGTCTGGTAATCCTTAATATGCTCGTCATAGTATGCCCTGATCTCAGCCTCGTCTATAACAATTTTGTTGATCACAAACTGCTGAATAACAGTCCTTGCAATGTACTGGGTTTTTTGAACCTCTTTAAACTCTTTTAAAGTCATCCCCATCTGCTGCATTAAGACATTGTTAAACTGCTCTTCAGTCTCAATATTGTTCTGCTTCATTAATCCTTTTATAAAGTTGTCCATCATCTCGTCAGTAATGGTTATACCTTCCTGAGATGCCTTTTCAAGCAAAAGTAACTCATTTAATTTGTCATCAATTACACCTTTCTTCAATTCTTTTAGTTTTTCTCCCAGTTCTTTCCCTGTGTACTTGCGATAAAGATCAGAAGACCTAACCTGATATAGTTTTTCAAGGTCATGGTAAGTTACTGCACGATTGTTAACAATTATGGCAATTTTGTCTATTATCTTAGCCTGTGACCCGAAAAAGATCAAAAAGCAAAGCATATAAGCAATTTTTTTCATTCTCCCTCCGCGTTAAAAACGGGGAATACCCCGTTGTATTTAAAAACAAGTATATTTTCCGGGTAAACTGTTACCTTATACTTTTTGTTTATCATTGCGTAAATCTCTTCTTCTTTCTTTGCATACTTTTCCATAGCAAGTTTATTGTAAATCATATCCCTGACCTCTTCAAATTTTAGTTTCCTTGCGGGAATAACCTTTTTCAGCCAGAGAATATTATAATCTTCTTTTGTTCCGATCTTCAATTTTATTACTTTAGAAACCCTCTTAGGCCTCATCTTCTTTAAGATCTTTAAAAACTCTTCTGGAATATTGTCTTCTTCAAAGCAATTAGTTTCCACATCTATGTCTCTATACCTTAATTTTATAAAGGTTTCATCTCTGTGTTTTTTCACTATCCATTTTCGAGCATCATTCATTAAATCCTTGTAATTCCCGTGAAATCTCGAAAAACAGTATGTTTTTTTCTTTATAAATTCTTCTATATGGTTTTTATAGTAATCTTCTACTTCTTTATCTTTCACCTTAACAAAGTCCTTAAGTATATGGTTTTTCATTACCTCTTCATTAATACTTAATACCATAAAGAAAACAAAGTATCTCTTATGCTTTAAATCAAGGGTTTTGTATATCCTGTCATAACCGTGAAATTTCATATATTCAACAATGGTGTCGTTAGAAGGAAGCAATTTTTTTTCCTTTAGGTAGAGATAAACCATCCTTTTTTTTAAATAATCATCAAATATACGCGATAAAATAAAATTATCCTTTTTTTCCAGGATTTCTTTAAAATTCAAGTTTAAATAAAACAAAAACTCATCCCGAAAAACATAGTAATTATCTATTGTTGCTATTACGTTCTCGGGAACAGGGGGTTTCCTGTGTTTCTTGCCGCAGGAAACCCCTGAAATTATTAAAATTGTTAAAAATGCAACAACAAAGAACCTTTTCATATATTATTTTTGAACCGTTATAGATGCGTTAGCCTTTAACTCCTTAATTTTGTTTTCCAGTAAGTTTCTGAAAAACTGCTGCATAACCTGATTTTTCTCCTGAGCAGAAAGCTTATCAAACGGTTTAGGTTCCGGCTTTGTCCTGTTTTTAAGGTAAATTATGTGGTAACCGAACCTTGTTTTTACAGGACCGCTAATATCACCCGGTTTCATCTTTTTTAACGCATTTTCAAACTCGGGAATCATTCTTCCAAGGTTAAATTTGCCTAAATAACCTCCCCTCGGTGCCGAAGGGCCTTCGGAGTATTCTTTTGCAACCTTTTCAAAAGGAACGCCTTTTTTCAAAAGTTTTTGTATCATTTTCAATTTTTTCTGTGCTTCTGCTTCGTTTTTGGCATCTGATTTCTTTGTATTAAAAACCTTCTGGTCTTTTTGAGGGGTTACAAGAATGTGGTATGCTTCAAATTCTTCTTTGGGAGCAAACAGTTCCGGATGAGAATTATAAAAAGCCTTTAAAGCCTTTTCGTCAGGCTTATAGTTGTCAAACAAATACTTGTAGTATTCTTGCAATAAAAGAGAATCATCGTCCATTTCTTTTTTAACCAGATATTCCGGCTTTTGGTCAAGTTTTAATTTCTTTGCTTCCTGAACAAGAAGTTTTTGAACTGTTAACTGGTCAAGCAGTTTTTTCCTCCCCTCTTCTCCCTGATACTGTTTTTTTGAATTAGGTGGAAGAGATTGTACAAGCAAATCAAACTTGTCTTTAGTCAACTTGTAACCATTGATATTCGCAATTACCTTGCCGCTGCCTTCATAGTATTCCTTCTCTGTTTTGCATGCGGTTAAAGACAAAAACACTAACACTAAAGTTATTGCCGAAAAAATTTTCTTCATAAAATCACTCCTAACATTGTTATCCCTATAATTATGACAGAATAAACAGTAAAAAA
>JALWHA010000330.1 GCA_027038695.1 Acidobacteriota bacterium | reverse complement strand
ATCTAATATTTTCCCCTTATTTTTTCGCATAAAATAATCAACTAAAATTTTTCTAAATTATTTTTCATAAATATTTTCTTTATTTTTTATAAGTTAGTGGCTTTCTGAAAAAAACTTTTGTTTTTTCTCTTGCAAATGGAAAAAAATGGAATAAAATGGAAAACAACAAACAGCAAGGGTGGATTCATGCGAGGGAAGTTTTACGGAAACAAAACTATTACAATTGACTCCGGCGGAAGGGTCAAACTTCCGTCAAGGTATCTTAAGATTATTGAAAAGGATTTCTACGGGGAAGAACTTGTTATTGCCTATAGGAAGAGTGACGGAATAGGGTACCTTGTGATTATTCCCGAAAAGAAGTGGCTTGAAGCCCTTGACAAAATCAATGATATGGAAGGGAAAAGTCCGGTTGAAAAGGAAAGGTTAAGGAGGGTTTTGAATAGAAACTCGGATTTTGTTAATTTAGACAGGCAGGGAAGGTTTGTTATCCCTAAACGGCTGTCTGAAATGGCTGAAGTAAAATCAGGCGACGATGCTTATTTGATCGGAAACGGAAACTTTATTGAACTGTGGAACGCATCAAAATTTGACGAATATGAAGAAAAGGGGATTATTGACGACGAACTTATAGCGGGTATTTTTAATTAAGGGGGCCTGAATGCATACCCCTGTGTTGCTTAGAGAATCAATTGAATTTCTAAAAGTTAACCCTGAAGGGGTTTATTTTGACTGTACTGCTGGAGGAGGAGGGCATAGTGAGGAGATTGCAAAAAGGCTTTCTCCTGAAGGTACCCTTGTCTGTCTTGATATGGACCGGGAGGCGATAGAAAGGGTAGAGGAGAGGCTTATGCCTTTTAAATGCAGAAAGTACTTTTTTCATAGAAATTTTAAAGATATTGATTTAATCGCAAGCGAGTTAGAAGTTAGGGGAAGGGTTGACGGGATTATAGCAGACCTCGGTACCTCAATGTTTCAGCTAAAGGATTTTGGGAGAGGGTTTAGTTTTATGGGCGACGGAAAGTTGGACATGAGGATGGACGAAGATGCCGACCTAACTGCCAAAGATGTTGTAAACAGATATAGCGAAAAGGAACTTGCGTTTGTCTTTAAAGAATACGGCGAGGAGAAACTGGCAAAAAAGATAGCGAGAATGATAGTTGAGCAGAGGAAGTTAAACACTATAGAAACCACCCTGGAATTGTCAGAAATCGCGGTTAAGGCTTACGGTTCAAGGAGAAGCAAAATACACCCGGCTACCAGAATCTTTCAGGCAATCAGGATTGAAGTTAATGGAGAATTGGAGAATTTAAAGATTTTTCTTGAAAAGTCTATTTCTCTTTTAAAGAAAGGGGGCAGAATGGTTGTGATTTCCTTTCATTCTCTTGAAGACAGAATTGTTAAAAACTTCTTCAGGGATAAGGCTAAAAATTGTATCTGTCCCGAAAGTCAAATGAGGTGCACTTGCGGTGGAAACAATGCCGTTGTCAGGGTGCTTACAAAGAAGGTTGTAAGGCCTGCGCAGGAAGAGGTTGAGAATAACCCTGCGTCAAGAAGCGCAAGGCTTAGGGCCTGCGAGAAGGCGGTTTAAATGAAGAGTGAGTATAAATTTATTTCAAAAATTTTATTCGGGATTTTTTTAATAGGTTTGCCTTATATCTCCTATGTTGCTATTAAAAGTAGCGTAGAGAGAAGAGGAAGGGAGATTAAACGTATAGAAGCGGAAATATTGAGGACTAAGAAATCTATTAACAATCTTGAAAGGATTTTTTCACAGCGTATAGATTATAAAAAGGTTGAAGCCGAGGCAAAGAAGATGGGGTTTGATTATATAAATTCAGACAGGAACAAAGTCTTTGTGGTAAAGGAGTGACCTATGGACAGATGGATAACCATAAGGACCAAAAATGTCGCATATGCAAAGAGAAAAAACTTCTGGATTATATCCCTTTTGCTTTGCACCATATATGTTTCCTTTTTTGCCATTATGATGGTTAAGGCAAACACTAAAAAGGTTTTTGCATACTCCGATACCGGTTCTCAAAAAGAGGTTTTAAAGGCTATAAGAGGCACTATTTACGATAGAAATATGGATATTATAGCCGGGAATTTCTATATAGCCAGAGTATCCGTCAGAAAAGACATTCTGGCTAAAATAGGTTATGAAAATTACAATAAAATACTTCAGGTTTTCGGCAAAGAGATTAACAAAAAGGAATTTAAAAGAGTATTAAATACTAAAAGAATTACGGTTAAAGTCGCTGAAGTTCCCTATCAGGATTTTTTTGATAATAACTTTTTAGGAAAGATCAGGGATACCCTTAAGAAATTAAAATTAGGGGATATTTTAATATACGATTACGAATACAAGAGGTATTACACCACGGACAGGTTTTATTCAAAGTTTCTTGCCTATATGTACCGTGATAAAGATGGATTGAAGAAGATAGGGATAGAGAGAAGCTTTGACGATATTTTAAAAGGCAAAAACGGATATAGAACTTATTTTTGTGATAGAAGGGTAGGTTTATATAACGAAGTGAGGCCTGTTGACGGAAAGAGTATAGTCCTCACAATTGATTCTTCGGTTCAGTTTATCTGCGAAAAGAGTGCGAGAAAGGCTTTACGTAAATTTAATGCGGATAATGTTTATGTTATTGTTTCAAAGCCTAAAACCGGAGAGATCCTTTCCCTTGTCAGTGTTTCAAGGCGTTTTGGGAATATGAACGGTCTCATAGTAAGGGGTGCCTACGAACCAGGTTCTACAATGAAACCTATAATAGGTTCTTTAGCTCTTGATACCGGGACAGTTCATGAAACAGATACCTTTTTTTGCGAAAACGGCAGGTTTAAGTTAAAAAACAGGGTTATTAAAGATCACAAGAAGTTCGGTAATTTAAGTTTTAGAGAGATTATATGGCATTCAAGCAATATCGGTATTTCAAAAGTGGCTTTAAAGATGGATAACGATACTTTTTATAACGGCTTAAAGATGTTTGGTTTCGGTATGAGGACGGGGGTTCCCTTTTTCAAAGAAAGCAGAGGACTCTTTCCTTCAAAGAATTACTTTAATCTGCAAAGAAAAGTATCAATGTCTTTCGGATACGGCATAGGGGTAACCGCAGTTCAGATGGATACCGCTTTAAATGCAGTTGTTAACGGTGGTTATTATATTTCTCCGAAGATGGTAAAAGAAATATGTATGCCTTTAACCTCCATCGTTAGAGCAGATTATAAGTGTGAGAACCCGGTTAAGCAGAAGAAATGGAAGGTCGTAAGTCAGGAAACCTCTTCTGAAATGAGACAGATTCTAAAGGGGGTTGTTTTATACGGAACAGGTAAAAAAGCCGCAATAGACGGGATCTCAATAGGCGGAAAAACAGGAACGACAAAAAAATTATCAGGTAAAAAGTATTCCCATAACTACATAGCCTCTTTTTACGGGTTTTTCCCGGTGGAGAATCCAGCAATTTCCGTTTACGTGGTTGTTGATAACCCGAGGGGGAAGTGTTTTTACGGGGGAGAGGTTGCCGCTCCTGTTTTTAAAGAGATAGTTCAGAAGATATATCCTTTCTTGATTGAGGAGATTTCCAATAGGGAGATACCTTTACCTGACGCACCGAGGTCGCTATTTGCTGACACTTCAACGAACAGGAGCGAAAACGATCCGCTTGGAATAAAGGGGCTTTCCTTTAGAAAGGCTATGCAGGTACTTGCTTTAAGCGGGTATGATTTTGTTTTTGAAGGTCACGGCTATGTAGCCGATTATAAAAAGATAGGAAGGAATTTCTATAAAATTTACGGGAATATGTAATGAATCTGAGAGATTTGGTTACCGGCTTAAAAATCAAAGAGATAAACGCAAGCCTTGATACCGATATAAAAGGCGTATGTTACCATTCCCGTGAATGTAAAAAAGGTTTTGCCTATTTTGTCAGAAAAGGCTTGAAGTACAACGGGTATGATTTTGTTCACGAGTGTGTAGAAAAGGGCGTTTCCGTTTTTTTCGGGGAAGAAAGTGTTGAGGGATACCCCTTTGTGATTGTTGAAGATATTGCGGAAGCACAGGCTACGGTATCTTCAAATTTCTACGGCAACCCTCAAAATTCAATTAAAATTATAGGGGTTACCGGGACAAACGGAAAAACAACTACCGCTTATCTATTGAAGAAGGCGCTTAATGCAGGCCTTATTAGCACCATAGAGATAATTACAGGAAAAAGAAGGGAAAAAGCTAGGCTAACAACCCCGGAATCAACCGATATATTTGCATATTTAAGGGAAATGGTTGACTTCGGTTATAGGTATGCTGTGCTTGAGGTTTCTTCTCACGCTTTAAGTTTAAAAAGGGTTTTTAATTTAAGTTTTGATTCTGTTGTGTTTACCTCTTTTTCCCGGGACCACCTTGACTACTACAAAACTATGGATAATTACTTAAACGCTAAATTAAAAATTTTTTCAATGCTAAAAGAAGGCGGGTTCTGTGTCTTAAATTCTGATATGCAGGTTTTTGATAACTTAAAGGGTAAATGTTCAAAGGTAATTAAGGTGGGTAAAAATCCTGCTGCCGATATAGTAATTCAATACATTGAGACAGAAAAGGACGGTTTGAGTATAACTTATAAGATTGAAGGTAAAGAAAGCAATGCTTTTTTGCCTATGATCGGTGATTATAACGCATATAATCTGGGTTTTGTTTTAGGAGTATTGAACGGACTGAATATTGATAAAGAAGGGTTCTTAAAAGGTATTAGAAAGGGTTTTTCTGTCCCCGGCAGGGTGGAAAGGATAGATTCTGAAAAGGGTTTTTCGGTAATAATTGATTTTGCGCACACACCTGACGGGTTAAAAAATCTTCTTTCTTCAGTAAAGAGCCATTGTGAAGGCCGGGTTATTACGGTTTTTGGTTGCGGGGGAGACCGGGATAGAACAAAGAGGCCTTTAATGCTTGAGGCTGTATGCCGATATTCGGACCTTGTTTTTGTTACTGCCGATAACCCGAGAACAGAACCCCTTACTCGTATTTTTGGAGATATTAAAAGGGGAGAAACCTTCAATAAAGAGGTTTTTTATATTGAGGATAGAAGGGAAGCGATTTTTAAAGCGGTTGAGGAAGCACAACGGGAAGATATCGTGGTTGTTGCTGGCAAAGGGCATGAAGAGTATCAGATAATAGGGGAAAAGAAAATTCCATTTAGCGATAGAGAAGTTGTTACGGAGGCATTAGACTATGAAAGTTAGTGAGTTTGCAAAATTAATCGGGAAAGAAGCGTACAATTTTAAAGAGAGAGATATCAAGGGTTTTTCAATAGATTCAAGGAATTTGCAGAAAGGGGAAATGTTTATTGCGATAAAAACAGATAAAAACGACGGCCATAACTATCTGGAAAGCGCAAGGAAGAAAGGGGCTTCTTCTTATCTGTTGAGTTTTAAAAGAAAAAGTCTGGATCTTGATCTTTATAAGAATATGTTTTTTGTAGGGGATACCGTATCCGCTATGCAAAAGGCGGCGAAAAACCTTGCTGAACAAAGGATTAAAAAGAGTGTCGCTATAACCGGGAGTGCCGGCAAAACAACCACAAAGGAACTTACCTATCATATTTTTAAATCCTATTATAATTCAAGGGCAACCGGAGGAAATTTTAACAATACTTTAGGCATGCCTCTTTCAATATTAAATACGGTAGATGAGAAAATTGATTATTTTATTGCCGAATTCGGTATGAGTTTTAAAGGGGAAATAAAAAAATTGATAAATATCTTGAAGCCGGATATAAGGGTCTGGCTTAACGTTCTGCCGGTACATATAGGTAATTTCGGCAGTATTGAAGAGATAAAAGAGGCAAAATCGGAAATACTATTGAACCAGAAGCCGAACTCTGTCATTGTTTACAATAATGACGATATTCTTGTCAAGAGTGCTGTTGATAGGTCAGTAGGGGTTAAATACTCTTTCGGTAAAGGGCAAAATGTAGATTTGAGGATTAACGGTTCAAAGACAATGCTTGATTACTCCGTGTTTAATTTCCGGTATGAAGGAAAAGATTTTGCCTTAAAGACCCGCCTTATCGGGAAACACAATTGTTATAATGTAGCTGCTTCGGTTCTAACCGCTTTAGTTGAGGATATTCCTCTCGAGATTATAAAGGAGTCTGTAGAGAGTTTTGAGCCTATAGAAAATAGAGGAAAGTTTGTCTTAAAAGACAGGGTGTTCCTGTTTAATGATACTTACAACTCCAATCCGGAAGCTCTAAAAAGGGTTTTGAGGCATTTTTCCGAAGCGGAGTATGAAGGAAGAAAAGTGGCTATTATTGGAGATATGCTTGAGTTAGGTGCTTTTTCCGAAGAAATGCATAGAGATATAGGGAGATTTTTAGATACAAGCGAATTTGACATTATTATAACATGGGGTAAAGAAGCAGGTTATATTAGCGAAGAGATTAAAGGTAAAGAAAAATTCCATTTTGAAAAAAATACCGAGGTGTGTGGCAGTTTAAAAGATTTCATTAAAGAGGGAGACTTAATTGTAGTTAAGGCTTCAAGGGGGATGCATGGTGAAGTAATTGTAGATG
>JALWHA010000329.1 GCA_027038695.1 Acidobacteriota bacterium | reverse complement strand
TTGCTGCAGTTATGCTGACTTCGGGAAGCGTTTTTGCGGAAAATGGAAATATTCCCGCAAGGCTTAAGACCGAAGTAATAAAATTAAGGCATATAAGTTTTACAAAACCGATAGATGAAACTATAAAAACAATAATTGACGCCGATTATTCAGGAAAAGCATTTTTCACTTACGACAAAAAGAACAATGCAATAATAGTTACGGCAACCAATGTTACCATAGACAAAATAAAAAAGTTTATCAACAAGTTTGACATTAAAGGGACGCCTCTTGTATTAAAAGTTTATGTTTTAAGCGAGGAAAAAGGGAAAAACGAGGGAAACAATCTTCCAGAAGCATTAATTAAAAAACTTAAAAAACTGGATATACACAGTGTGGAAACTCTATCTTCGGCGATGATTACAACAAAAACCGGGAAAAGCGTATTTGTTTCATTGAAAGACCCGAATTACGGCACAACCTTTGAAATAACCTTCTTTTTGACAGAAGAAGACGGAAGAATCGGGTTGTACGACTTCAATATTTACAAATTAACAAAAGAAAAAGACAATGTGTACAATAAATGGAAAATCATTCACTCGTCATACAGTATTACTCCTCAAGACCCTCTTGTAATCGGGATAACAGGAGACAACAAGGTTGATTACATATTTGCGGTAACAATGAATAAATAACTATAAAATAAAAACTTGATTTCTGATATAATCCCCCTGTAAACGGGGGTTTTTTTATGATTGTTTTGTTGACTGACTTCGGGATTAAAGACGAATACATCGCTGAAATGAAGGCTTCTATAAAGTACATAGAACCTTCTGTTGAAATAATAGACTTAACTCACTTTGTTGAGTTCGGGAATATAAAACATGGGCAATTTTTCCTAAAATACTCGTATAAATTCTTTCCAGGGAATACAATATTTGTCTCTGTTATAGATCCGGGAGTTGGAAGCGAAAGAAGGGAAATTGCGGTAAAGTTTGAGGACAGGTGGTTTATTGCCCCTGACAATAGCCTTTTAGGCTTTGCTGAAAATGGAAAATTTTTCAAGATTAAGAATGTTAAAAACCCTATAACAAAAGAGGTATCAACCACATTCCACGGAAGGGATATATTTGCACCTGCTGCTGCATACCTCTATCAGGGCAGAGGTGAATTTTTTGAACAAATAGAGAGTATTGACACTTCAATAAAAATTAAAGAAGTGAATAGACTTTCGGACAGAGCCGAAATACTGCACATTGACAGATTCGGGAACATTATTACCAATATCTCAAACTCGCTTTATCAAAAAATCAAGGTTGATATAGGGGGCACATTGATTCAAAACTTTGCGGAATGTTTTGAAGAAGGAAAAACAAAAGGATTTGGAATTTTTATAACAAAAGGCAGCAAAGGTTTTCTTGAAATTGTTTCATACGGAAAAAGCGCTGCCGAAAAACTAAATGTTGTAATAGGTCAGGAAATTAAAATAATGGAGGTATAACTATGGGACTTTTAAGGCATAGAAGGAAAAAGAAAAGAGGATTTTTGCCAAAATTTGTAATACTGCTTTTAATAATCTGGGCTGGTTTGGGGTTTTACCTTTCATACAAAGGGACAAAGCAAATTGAAAACTTAACTACCCCCGCAAATGAAACCAAAATCCTGAATTGGATTAAGTTTTTCCCTTCATATAATCATGAGTTAATAAATATCGGCAAAATTATAAAAGGCGAAAACCCTTCAGGGGAAAAAGGCTGGCTTTTTAATTCAACTTACAAAGCAGTTGCTAATAACCTATTAACAGCACAGAAAATCAAAGAGTTTAATCAGTTTATTGACTATCTTTATAATAACAGAGAAAAAAAGCCTGAACTAAATTACTACTACGGGTTATACCTCTTTAACAAAGGGGAATTTGAGCAGGCAAAACCGTTTTTAAAAGACAAAGCGGAGTTTAAAGAAGTATATGAAACAAATAAACTTCCCGTTATAAAGGGAGTGCTTTACTACGATATAAAAAGCAAAACATATCACTCAAAATACAAAGGGTTGAAATTTTTAGAAACAATATTCCCTGAAAAGAGAAACTTTCTTATTGTTTATAAATCAACAATCAACCCTGAAGTTCAGGATATAGCAGAGATTACAATGGGGGACAGT
>JALWHA010000328.1 GCA_027038695.1 Acidobacteriota bacterium | reverse complement strand
TTTTTCTTGCAGGAGTATTAACAAGGAAAACGGGAAAGGTTATTGGTTTTTCAGTTTCCCCTCAATTTAGACGAATTTAAAAATAGAGAAATAAAAAATGAGTATCCCGGGATTTACATAGATGCCACATACATTCCCTTAAAAAGAGACAGTGTGGCAAAAGAGGCGGTATATACGGTAATGGGGATAAGAGTTGACGGAACAAGGAGTATACTAACTTACTGGCTTTTAGGAGGGAAAGAAAGTGCTATAAACTGGCAGGAAGTATTTAACAATCTGAAATCAAGGGGGCTAAAAACAGTAAAAATGATAATAAGCGATGATTTAAAGGGGTTGGAGAAGGCAATTGACGAAACCTATCCGACTGCAAAGCATCAACTTTGCTGGTTTCATCTAAAGAAAAATATAAAAAACAGAGTCAGAAAAAGGCACTGGAATGAAATTTTAAGTGAATTAAATAGCATAATGGATGAAGAGAATCAGGAAAAAGCAGAATCAAGGATAAGAGAATTTATAAGCAAATGGAGCAAAATATACAGAAGTTTCAAGGAATTAAAAGACCAGTTACAGATAAGGGGCTATATGCAATCGGAAAATAGTGCAGATAAGTTTTTATACCTTTACTTTAAAGACAAAGGTGATAGGTTAAGCAGCAGAAAGTTAAGGTATTCAGAGGTGTTAATTGAAGTATTAAGAGAACTGAAATAGAGGGGGGAATGAAAATGATATATCTTATTACTCAATCACTTAACCCTGACACAAAAAACTTGACATTACCGTTTGGCCGTGTATTCCTGAGAAAAAGCAGTCACTCTCCCGTGAGTTGTTTGTATTTTCAGGTGAAGGATTTTTATCGTCAAAATTTTTATTATTATCTGCCACTTAACCCGCCAATAGTTTTTCTTAATTTTAGGTAAGTTTTTTGAGTTTGTAAATGTTTTTTGCTTAAAAATTCTTTAAGAGAATTTTAGTTTAACGATTAATCGGATTTAGCCGGGGTTTAAATAATTTGTTTTCTAAAATACCTGTATCTTGATAATAGTTTTGGGGCTTTCCCCATCCCGGGAGCGAAAAACGGATCAGGGTCTTCGGTTATTGCTCCGTTTAAGATAAGGTATTTAATAGTTTTGATTTTTCTAAAATAGAAGGCGAGTTTTAATAGGGCTTGATCTTTTTTATAAATGTTTGCACCGTGTTTAACTAAAATTTTCAGGCATTCAAAACAATTGTGGTAAACACATTTTTGCACAGGGTATATTTTTTTTACCAGAAACATTTCTTTACTTTCTATGTTTGCTCCGTTTTGAATAAGCAATTCACATAATTTCGGATTTTTCTTTTCTATTGCCGCAAAAAGAGGAAGAGAAGAGTCCGGTCCCGGTTTGTTAACATCGGCTCCGTTTTTTATCAAGAGATTGCAAATATCGTATTTATTGAAGATTACCGCAAAATAAAGGGGGGTTGCTTTTAATAAGAAAAAAGGCTCATCCGTCCATGTAGTAAAACCTTGTATGAGAGAGTTTACGTTAACTCCATTTTTAATAAAAAATTTGCAAATATTCGTGTGTCCTTTTGCTATTGCTATAAAGAAAGGATTAACCCCGTTTTCGTTTGTGTCATAGTAATTTGCTCCTTTTTTTAGTGCTTTTTTGATTGTATTTATATTCCCGTTTGCCGCTCCTGTAAAGAGTAACCCTTTAACAGTTATATATCCTCCTTTACGAAGAAGGAATTTTAATGTTTTCGGATGGTTGTGTATTTTTGCTAAGTCACAGGGGGTAAAACCGAATTTGTCTTTTATTCTGACTTTTGCACCTTTTGAAATCAAGAGTTTAACTAAATTTAAATACCCTTTTTTTGCGGCAATAAAAAGCGGAGTCTGTTTTTTATGATCTTTGATATTTACTTTTATACCTCGTTTGATAATAAGTTTGGTTAGTTTATAAGAGTTTTTTTCAATTGCATAAAAGAGAACGGTATCGGTTATTTTTGCTCCTTTTTGAATTAGTAATTTGCAAATGGGGTAATTCCCCTCTATTGCCGCTGTTTCAAGTAAACTGTCCCCTTCTTCGTACAAAGTTCCGGATCTTATATTTACTTTCGCGCCATACTTTAATAGCAATTTGCAGGTTTTTAGGTCTTTATTCGTAACAGCTCCAAATATAGGTGTTTTACCGTCAGGACCGATTGAATTAACATAGGCGCCTTTTTTTAGTAGTAACTCACAAATTTTGTAATGTTTAGCATTGACCGCTATGTGTAAGGGGGTAGTGCCGTCCTGTAATATTGGATTTAAATCTTTGGTTTTTTGCAGTATTAATTTACAGATTTGTACATTTCCCGTACCTGCTACTATGTGTAAAGGGGTTTCTAAAGTTTGGGTGTCATATTGATCAACATTGGCTTTCTTTTTTATGAACAATTTTACCATTTTGTAGTTGTTATGCTCCACGGCTTCAATTAGAGGGGTGGGGCCGTCAAAATTCGGATGTAAATTCGCACCGAATGAGATTAATAATTTGCATAAGTTATAGTTGTTGTGTGAAGAGGCAATGTAGAGCGGAGTTTTTCCCCCAATATTTACTTTTGCACCGTGTGTTAATAAAAAATGGCATGTTTTGTAATGTCCTTTTTCAACGGCAATACAGAGCGGAGTACGGTGGTAATTATCAAAAATATTGGGGGAGATTCCGTGTTTTAATGCAATTTTTATTTTTTTTATTGAGCCTAAAACGGCACCTTTTATCATCAGTTTGCGGAAATAATTTTTTGTGTATTTTATTTTCCCCCCTTTTGATTTTAAGTATTTTACTATTTTCCATTTATTGTTAAGTTGCGCGCATGTGATTGCGTTTATCCCGGCTTTGTTATCTATATTGATCTTTGCTCCGCTTTTAATTAAAAGTTTGCAAGTTTTTAAATAACCTTTTCGGGCTGCTAAAAATAACGGTGTATTCCCATTGTTATCTGTTTTGTTAACATCAATTCCCTTTTGAATTAAAAAATCACATATTGAGGGATGGCCACTTTTTATTGCAAGATGAAGAGCGCTGTCACCATTATAATCTCTGATATTTATATCAAGATATTGAGATAGTTTTTTGACTTTCGGCAGATCGCCGTTTTCAATTCCTTCAAAAAACTCAATTCTTCTAAGAATTGCCCTTCCTTTGTATTTGTAAATGTGTTTTTTTACCAGAAAAACAATCTGTTTGTACTTAAATATTCCTGAAAGGATTATGGCTATACAGATAAGACTTACAAAAAATTTTCTTTTGAGTTTCATGATTAAATTTTAATTCTGTCATTTTTTTTGTCAATAAAATTTTTAGGACGAATTCTTTCTCTTTTTCATTCCCTTTTTATTCTTAAGGTGGTGCGGGCGAGGGAGGAAGAGGAGTCAACGGCAACTATTTTTAAAATGTTTGAGTTGGGAGTTATAAAGAGTTTTTGCTCGGAGTTTGTGGTGCCTATGAATTTGTCGTTTACAAACCAGTATATTATCCCGTCTTTTGCGGTTGTTGTCGCCTGAAGGGGGATTGTGTTTGAAACGCTTAACCCTTTAGGCAGTATTATTGTTGTATTCGGCAGTGGGGATAGTATTTTTATTGTATTGCCAGTGGATTCCCCGCCGCAGTTTTTCGGGTATTGAGGCATGTATCCCCTTTTCAGTATGAAACTTACAAGAGGGGGGAAGACAACTATTGTTTTTTCCGTTAATTCCCCTTTTTTGTAGTGCTTGTTGGGGCAGGCAAGTTTGCCGCTCTTTTTTTCAAGCAAGACCCTTTTGTGGAATTTGCATAGCAAAAAGGGGTGCACTCCCTTTACGGTTAAAATCTTTTTTGTTTCTGTGCAAAATGTATTAGGCCTGTAGCCTGAAAATTTGCAAACTTCGGTTTCTTCGGTGTCTGCAATTCCTTTCCACTCCCATTTTAGTTTGTTGTTTTCCCTGTCTATGGCTTTTATTATGTCAAACATTATTGGAGATGCTAAGTTTGAGCCTACAATCCCGCTTGCACCCTTTCCGCTGAAGTTTCCGCACCATACCCCGACCGTGTACCTGTTTTTAAACCCTATGCTCCAGGAGTCCCTTCTTCCCCACGATGTCCCTGTCTTCCAGTAAATATCCCCTTGAGGGAATAAAAAGTTTCTAAGTTCGGGGGCATCAGGCCTTCCCCTTTTTTTCAATGCTTTTAATGTTAAGTAGCAGGCGCCGTACCTTAAAACCTGTTTTTGTTTTTGAGGTTTTTCTTTTTGAAGTATGCTCCAGTGCATAAAAATCCCCCCTCTTGCAAGGGAAGAGTATGCGTTTGTCAGGTCTATTAGTTTTGTTTCCATTCCCCCTGTTATTATGGCTAACCCATATGCGTCCCGGTTTAATAACCCCTTCAGGTTAAGGTTTGTTAAAAGCGAGTAAAAGTCTCTGTACCCTGTTCTTTTTAAGAGTATTGCAAAGGGCATGTTTAACGATAGTGATAATGCGTTTTCGGCTGTAACAAGCCCGTGCCATTTTCCTGAAAAGTTTTTCGGGGAAAAGCCGTTTAAGTTGTAAGGTGCGTCTTCTATTAGACTTTCGGTTGTTATTACCCCTTTCTCCAATGCCAATGCGTATAGAAAAGGCTTTAAAGTTGAGCCGGGGGAGCGGTAGGCGTTGAAACCTATAACCTGCCCTGAGTGTTCTTTGTCAAAGTAGTCAAGTGAGCCTATTGCAGCTACAACCTTTGAGTTTTCATTGTCTATTATCACAACGCTTGCATTTGACGCACCGTTTAAAAATATGTGGTTTTTGTATGATTTTAGTATGCTTTTGCACCTTTTTTGTATGTATAAATCAATGCTTAATACAATCTCTTTTCTGTCAGGATAGAGTCTTTTTGCAAAGTCGCATATGTGAGGGGCGTAAAACGGAAACTTTCTTATCCTTTGCGGCGGGGGGATTTCAAATGCCTTTTTGTACTCGGCTTTGTCTATCAGTTTGTTTTTTAGCATTCTCTTTAATACTTTATCCCTTGCGTCCCTTCTGTTCTTTGCTCCCGGCATTCTGAAACTCGGGGATTGGGGAAGGGAAACAAGAAAGGCTATTTGCCCCGGCCTTAATTTTTGAGGGGGTTTCCCGAAATAACTTAGAGAAGCGGCTCCAACCCCCTCAATGTTTCCCCCGTACGGCGCAAGGTTAAGGTATAACTCCAGGGTTTTGTCCTTCCCTAACCTTAAAGTGAATTGAACGGCACGGAACAATTCTATTATTTTTGAGGTTATTGTTCTTGGCTTTGGCTCTACAATCCTTGCAAGTTGCATTGGGATTGTGGAAGCGCCTGAAATGATTTTTCCGTTTTTTATGTCTAAATAAGCCGCTTTTAATATTGAAACAGGGTTAAAGCCCGGGTGGTAGTAGTAAAACCTGTCCTCATAGGCGATAGTTGATTTTATCAAAAGCGGGTCTATTTTGCCTAAAGGTATGAAAATCCTTCTCTTTTCGTCTTTCGTTAGGTACACCCTTAATACCCTGCCATTTCTGTCTTTAATTAGCGTTGAGTAATGCGGGTTTCTTATTTTTTCAGGCAAGGGTATCAAATAGACAAGCAAGATAAAGAAAAACAGGGGATATAGAATCCCCCGAAGTATTTTTGATTTAGTTAACTTCTTTAATTTAAAAGCCATTTGCCTTTTCTACGACTACTTTGTTAGGTTTTGCCCTTCCGTTTATAAACGGTTTGTACATTACAACCGCAAATGCAGGGGATAGGTAGAATTCTCCCGGTGTTACCCCTCTTACCAGAAGGTAGAAGTTCTGCTTTGTTTCTGTTATTGTGGTAAAGGCTATTATCTTCTCGTCCCTTATGTCTATGTAGTCAGGGGGAGTGTCGTCCTCATTGTCAACCCATTGAGGCAGTGATTGGGAGTTTAACCTCGGGTTTTCAGCCTCTAATCCTCCCGCAAGGGGTATTTCAATTGCCGAGTTGGGGAAGTAGTCTCCGTCTGACTGAACCGTTACTTTTAGAACCGCAATTTCACCCTGCTTTAGTTTGTTGATCGGTTTGCCTGTTTTGTAGTTTAAGAGTTGTTCGGAAACTACAATTCCGTTTGAAATTGCTTTTTGAGGAGCATTCTTTTTATAGCCCTTGTGCACTATGTCAACATAAAAGGGTGTTTTGTTGCATGCCGCCACAATGTCTGTTTTTTCGGGAAGGTTAAATGCCTTGAATTTGTAAACACCCTTTTCAAACTCACCTTTAATCCTTTTCCCGTCAACGGTTAAGGTTGCGTTAAAGGAGACATCTTTGACATACTTGTTAACAAAGTTGCCTATTGCAAGCATTGACCACGCAAGTTCCTGTGTGGTGTAGTAGTAAGGCCTATCCCTTTTTGAAAGGCTTATGGATAAATTGTTTATCAATTTAGCAAGAACTGTTTTGTCGTAGTTTATCTCTTCCCCGACAAATATTCTTATAGCCTCTCCCTTTAGAGGGGTGTAAAAGTCATCTTGTAGTTTTTCAATATTTTCAGGCTTTAACTTTAACCCCCTCTCAAAAAGCATTCTCGCTGTGTCACTTTCCCCGCAATTATAAAGTGCCGCTGTGTACCACATCAAGGGGG
>JALWHA010000327.1 GCA_027038695.1 Acidobacteriota bacterium | reverse complement strand
AAGAAGAAAATTGAGGCGTTAAAGGGGATTAGTTTTAACGCATACCCGGGAGAAATATTCGGGCTTTTAGGGCCTAACGGGGCAGGAAAGACAACTACCTTGAGGATTCTGTCAACAATGCTTTCCCCTACAGAGGGAGACGCAAGGATAGACGGCATTTCGGTAAAAGAAAACCCCATGGAGATTAGAAAAAAGATTGGCTTTCTTTCAACAGAAACAGGGCTTTATGAGAAACTAACGGGGGAAGAAACGCTAAAGTTTTTCGGCAAACTATCGGGGCTTGATGAAAAAACCATAAAAGAAAGAAGCGATTTCCTTTTCTCTTCTTTAGGGTTGGAAAAAGACAGAAAAAGGCTTGTAGGGGAATACTCAACGGGAATGAAACAGAAATTGAGCATTGCAAGGGCTTTGATCCATAACCCTGAAATAATTATCTTTGACGAACCTACAAACGGGCTTGATATTTTAGCAACAAAAACGGTTATTGACTTTCTCCGCGATATGAAAGAGAAGGACAAAACGGTTGTTATTTCAACCCATATACTTGACGTTATTGAAAAACTTTGCGACAGAGTCGGGATTATCCATGAAGGAAAGATTATTGCAAATAACACTTTAAAGGATTTAAAAGAGAAGTTTAACTCCTCTACCATTGAAGGGGTATTCTTTTCATTGGTAAAGTTTGAAGAGGAAAAGGCATGAAGAATATTTTTACCGTTTTCGGAAAGGAATTAACCGTTTTTTTGAGAGATAAAAGGACTTTGATTACCACCTTTGTTTTGCCAATTGTTTTTTACTATGTTTTTTTCAACGTAATGACTGGAATGGCATTAAAAACAAAGAAAGAGATAAAGAATAAAACCTTAACTATCGGCTTTTCTCAAACAATACAGAGCAATTTAATCGCATATTTGAAAACAAACCTCAAAAACCTTTCATTTACAACGGTACCGAATATAGATAAAGTTGAAACCCTTTTAGCGGACAAGAAGTTAGAGGCTTTTTTAGACAAAGAAGACGGGAAGATAGTTATTGAATACAACTCGGCAAAGAGGCTTTCAAGAGAGGCAAAGAAAAGGCTTGAAAAGGGATTGAAAGATTACAAAAACCAATTGATTGCAAAAAACCTTGAAGAATTGAAAATTCCCGAAGAAAAGGTAAACCCGTTTGAAGTTGAAGACAAAGATACCGCCTCACAGAAAGATGTTGCAATGGCTTTTATGGGAAGGCTGATGCCTTATTTGATTATAATTATGCTTTTTTCAGGTGCTTTAGGCTTCGGATTGGAAGTTTCTACGGGGGAAAAGGAAAAAGGCACCATTGCCACTTTGCTTGTCTCACAGGCGACAAGGACTGAAATTATTTTAGGGAAACTTTTTTATGTTATTGCAATTGAAATCCTTTATTCAATAGTGAACATTGCAGGCTTTTTCCTTGCTTCGCTCTCCACTTCAAAAATGGTTTCAAAGGAAATGGCTTCTCAGGCATTGGAAGAAGCTGCCAAACACAGCGATAAAATTCAGCAGTTAGGGGTATCGTTCCACCCTGTGACAATATTAACCGTTTTTCTTCTTATCGTTCCAATAGGGTTTATATCCGCCGCATTGATAATTGCAATAGGTAGTTATGCAAAATCCATGAAGGAAGGGCAAACCTTAATGACGCCTGTAATCCTTGCTATTGTTTTTGTGGCAATTCTTACGTTAAACGCTCCGCTGAAGGTTCCTGCGTATTTCTACTTTATTCCCGTTTTAAACACCGCACTTTCAATGCAGGAGATTTTAATGGGGAAAATCGTTTATCTGCATTTTTTTCTTGCATTAGGGACAACCTTTCTCCTTGCAGCACTTTTGGTGGGATTTTCGGTTTACCTTTTCAACAGGGAAGATATTCATTTCAGGCTTTAATGCCCTCCGCACTCCTGCTCCCATTGCTGCAGTTTTTTATTCCAGTTTTCAAAGAAAGCATTGTGCCGATTTTGTTCTCTTCTTATTTTCTCATCTACCTTATTTGCAAGCCCGGAGTACTCACGCGCCTTTCTTTTATAAAAATTCCGCCAATATCCACAGGTATTTTGCTGGCCGTGAATTCCATTAGTATCATCATATACAGTAAAACTGTAATAAGAAGGAAAACGATTATAAAATG
>JALWHA010000326.1:6024-6658 GCA_027038695.1 Acidobacteriota bacterium | reverse complement strand
AATAAAATGAGTCTTATCAATGAAATAATAGCCTTGAGTTTTAATAGCCTCATAATTCGCAATACCGTAAGGAATCTTTTTCATATTTGTATTATAGCAGAAAAGGGTAAGAAGGGTTAAGGGACATTTATATACAAATCTTTTTATTCACTGTTTTAGCAGTCTTTTTTGTGAGCCGAAGCCTTGATGATTTTTCTTATTCTTTCCGCTATGCCTTGTTCACAGACCTTGCAGAATTTATTGTGCCTCTGTCTTTCATAATGCAGTGAAGTTGAGGGCGGTAAATCCCCTGCATTCCGAATGTGTTTTTGTTTGTAAAAACCCTGTTCTTGACGAATACAGGCTTGAAAATAAAGTATTGCTTAAAATTTGAATAAGGCTTATAGGATAAAAACTCTTTTTTAAGTTTATCGCAGTTTTTTATAAATTCCCTTTTTGAATAGTAATTATCTGAAATCATAGCAATTTTTATTTTATTCTTGCCTGTGGCGTTAACCTTGAAATCGGATTTTTGCCTAATTTTTAAACCAAAACCTTAAATGGTGGTTTGAAATAGGGGATAAAGAAGCATTCTTCAAATTTTTTAATCTTTTTGTTTTTTGTTGTTGAGTATTCGTAAAAGAGTGAGTTGAAA
>JALWHA010000326.1:0-6014 GCA_027038695.1 Acidobacteriota bacterium | reverse complement strand
AAGTTTGTTATAGCCGTAATGTTTTGTAAAGGCAGGTTGAGGGTTTCTTGATATCTCTTTTACCTCAATTAGTTTGATTTCTTCCTGTGTATTGTTTCCGAAATGAGAAAGGCAGAGCCTTAAAGCCCTGCCGTAACTTATTGTTGATAGAAGTAAAAAGATTAAAACTAACTTTCTCATTTTTTGTTTTTAAGCCACCGATCCATCCACTCAATAACTGATTTGTGCCAGAATTCGCTGTTTTTAGGTTTTAAAACAAAGTGATTTTCGTCAGGGAAGAATATAAGTTTTGAGGGTATGCCTTTTCTTTGACAGGCTGTAAATGCCGAAATTCCTTCTGTGGGAACAACCCTGTAATCCCTTCCCCCGTGAATTATAAGCATTGGCGTTTTCCAGTTTTTTACATACCTTGCGGGAGACCATTTGTCGTAACCTTTCGGGTTATCGTAAGCGGTGCCGCCGAATTCGTGCTCGGGAAACCACAGTTCTTCGGTTGCATAGTAAGAGTTGAATGTGTCAAAGAGCCCGTCGTGGCATATTAAACACTTAAAGGTGTCTGGAGCGTTTCCCGCAATCCAGTTAATCATATAACCGCCGTAGGAAGCGCCCAATGCACCCATTCTGTTTTTGTCAATAAATTTATAGGTTTTAAGAACATAGTTTAAGCCGTCCATTAAATCGTTGAAGGGTTTGTCTCCCCAATGTCCGCTGATGGCTTCTTTAAATTTGTCGCCGTATCCTGTGCTTCCCCTGAAGTCAATTGCAACTGCAACATAGCCCTGCGCTGGAAGGATCTGTAAATTCCACCTGTAATGGAAGTTGTCTTCCCATGACCCCTGCGGGCCTCCGTGAATGTAAAATGCAAGGGGATACTTTTTGTTTTTGTCAAAGGGAACGGGTTTTAAAAGCCAGCCGTGAACCTTTATTCCATCTCTGTCTTTAAACCAGAATTCTTCAGGTTGAGAGAAGTTTATTTGATTAACCAATTGGTCGTTTATATGGGTAAGCTTCTGCAATTTCTTTGAGTTAAGGTTAAAAGAGTACAACTCGTTCGGATAGGTTAAACTGTTTTGCATAAAGTAAAGGGTATTGCCGAATTTTGTTAACCCGTTATTATCGTGTCTGGACACAAGTTCTTTTAATTTCTTTGTTTTTAAATCAAACTCGTAAACCCTTATGTGTGCGTGCCACAGTGCTGTAAAGTAAATCCTGTCGTTATCAAGAAGTAAGGAATGGGGATTAACCTGATACTTTTCGCTTAAGTTTTCAACTTTACCCGTTTTCAGGTTCATTTTCATTATTCTGAACCTGTCCGATTCATACCTCGGGGTTTTCATAGCAAGGTAATAGATGTTTCCTTTTCCGTCAAAAACTGGAGAGGTATCCCATGCCTTATTTTTTTCGGTAAGGTTTTTGTATTTGCCTGATTTTACATTGTAAAGGTAAACATCAAAGTTTGTTGTCCACGCCCTGTCTTTACCTGTTTTTGTTGTAAAGCCGATCATTGTTTCATCGGGAGACCAAGAGTATTCGGAAGAGTCTCCGAAAGGCTCTGAAGGGCAATTTCCGTCAATCCCTTTCATAATGTCGTAAGGCTTCCCGTAAGGCTTGCCGTCTTTTACCTTTACATAAAAAACATGAGTCCACTTCCCGTCTTCCCATGTGTCCCAATGGCGAATAAAGAGAGAGGTATAAACCTTTGCGGTGCACTTATTTTCTTTTTTCTTTTTGTCAATCTCCGCTATCTTCTCAAAATCGCTTGTTTCAGGGTAAACATTTGCGGTAAAAGAGAAGTAATTTCCTTTAGGGGATATTTTAAAGTTTGCTATTGAAACAGGGTAATCTGACACTTTTTCAGGCTCTCCCCCGCTTAAATCAAGCCTGTACAGCTCGCTCTTACCGCTTCTTGTTGAAAGAAAGTATAAATATTTCCCGTCTTTAGAAAAAACAGGGTTGAAGTCTGCCGCCTTGTTGTTTGTAAGTTTCCTTGATTCCTTTGTTTCTGTGTTGTAAAGGTAAATATCGGTGTTGCCTTTGTTCTTTTCAAGTGAATACCTTGTTCCCGTAAACGCTATGTACTTTCCGTCAGGCGAAACAACGGGAGAGGAAAGCCTTACCATTTTTATCATATCGTAAAAGGTAAAGTTGTGCTTTTCCCCCGCATACAGAATTGTCGTTAACAGAATCATTATAAAAACAAAGAATTTCCTCATAAATCCTCCCGGTAGTTTTATACCCTTTAATTTTAAGTGAAAAAAACAAATAAGTGAATAAATTAATTAGGTGTAAAACATCTGCTGTTCATTTATTTTTTTGTGTCATGCTGTATAAGGAGGGGAGTGGGGGGTTTGGAAGCTTAGCTTTTTTATTGTTTTAAAATTGGTTAAAATGAAACAGAGGGAAATTTCGGGAGTATTTTATGAAGTTTATTTCTTGGAATGTAAACGGTATAAGGGCTATAAGTAAAAAGGGTTTTGTTGATTGGATAAAGACTGAGAACCCCGATATTCTCTGCCTTCAGGAGACAAAGGCTACGAAGGAGCAGGTGCCGAAGGATATTCAATCCCTTGAAGGGTATTATCAGTTTTATTCTTCTTCAAGGGTTAAAAAAGGTTATAGCGGGGTGGGATTGCTTACAAAGATTAAGACTGAAAAGGTCGAATTTGATTTAGGTATTGATGAATTTGATGTTGAGGGTAGGGTGATTGCCGCTTCTTTTAAGGATTTTGTTCTTTTCAATGTTTATTTCCCGAACGGAAAGGCAAGGAAGGAGAGGCTTGATTTTAAGTTGAGGTTTTATGACACGTTTCTTGAAATAGTGAATGAATTAAAGAATAGGGGGCGCGGGGTTATAATTTGTGGAGACGTAAACACCGCACACAAAGAGATAGACCTTGCAAGGCCGAAAGAGAATGAAAAGGTTTCCGGCTTTCTCCCTGTTGAAAGGGAGTGGATTGATAGGCTTTTAAATTCAGGTTTTGTGGACACCTTTAGAATATTTAACGGAGAAGGCGGAAATTATACCTGGTGGGATTACAAGTCAAGGGCAAGGGAGAGGAATGTAGGCTGGAGAATTGATTATTTTTTTGTTAGCGAAAACGTAAAAGACAGGGTAAAAGACGCTTTTATACTCTCTCAAGTTTACGGCTCTGACCATTGTCCTATCGGCATTATTTTTGAATAAAATTTATTGCTTGATTTATGGTAAAATGATTAACCGTAGTTTTGATAAGGAGAATTTGTGGCGGTAGATTTTTTAAAAGGAATTTCGGCGGAATTAAAATGGGTTGAAACCCTGATTGCAAACAGGCTTGAGTCAAAATACCCCGAGATGGTTCCCCTTATTAAGCATTCCCTTAAAAAAACAGGCAAGATGTTGAGGCCTGCCTTTGCTATTTTATTCGGAAAGATAGTCGGCATTGAGGACGAAAAGAGTGTAAAGATAGGTGCTACTTTAGAACTTTTGCACAATTCAACTCTTGTTCACGACGATGTTATTGATAATGCTGATATAAGAAGGGGACAGAAGACACACAACTCAATCTGGGATAATACAATCACTGTTCTTTACGGAGATTATATGTTTGCCACCGCTATGAATATTGCTGTTGAACTTGAAAATATAGATGTTTTGAGAAAGATTGCTTCCGTGTCAAAATCCCTTGTTACGGGAGAGTTAATTCAAAACGCAAACGCATTTAACTTCCCCCCTAAAAGAGAGGTTTACTTTGAGATTATAAAATTGAAAACAGCGGTTTTGTTTTCAGCATGCTGCTCACTTCCTTTGATTGTGGGGGGCAAAGAGGATTTATTGCCTCTTGCTGAGAAATTCGGGGAAAAACTGGGAATTGCTTTTCAAATTGTGGACGATTGTCTTGATTTTAAGGCGGATTTGAAGAAATTGGGGAAACCTAAGTTAATTGACCTGCCTGAGGGGAAAGCGACACTTCCCGTTTTGCTTGCTATGGAGAACGGGGAAGAGGATGTGGTTGATATTGTTCAAAGGGTTTTTAAGTCAAAGGGAGATGTTTTTGACGAAAGAGATAAAAAAACGCTTGTAAAAATTCTTGAAAAGAACGGTTATTTAAAAGAAGCGTTTGATTTTGCAAAAATCTTAATTTCGGAAAATATGGAAATACTTGAAAGGTTTGAAAATAATGAATACAGGAAAACATTGTTTAAGATATGTGATTTTATTATTAATAGGGAGTTTTAATGAAACCGCCTAAAGGTGCCGGAAGGATTGAAAGAAAACTCTGGCTTAAAATTAATGATAGCAATATCCCGTCTCACGTTGCCATAATTATGGACGGAAACGGAAGGTGGGCTAAAAAAAGGGGGTTATCGAGAATTAAGGGGCATAAGGCCGGGATAAAGGCTATTGAAAACGCTCTGGATTCGGCGTTGCATTTAGGAGTTAAGGTGATCACCGTTTATGCTTTTTCAACCGAAAATTGGATAAGGCCTGAATACGAAGTCTCGGTTTTAATGACCTTGCTTTTTCAATTTTTAAAATTGCAAAAGAAAAAGTTAATGAACAAGAATATACGGCTTTCGGTTATAGGGGATAGAAGCAAACTCCCCCGCATTGTAAACAAAGAGATTGACAGGGTTCTTGTGGAGACGAGGCATAATAACGCACTTATTTTTAATATAGCCTTAAATTACGGAGGCAGGGACGATATCCTGAATGCGGTTAAGCAACTTCTTGACAAGAATCTTGAGAAAGATGATATAAACGAGGACCTATTTTCATACTATCTTTATACTAAGGGTATTCCCGATCCCGATCTTTTAATAAGGACAAGCGGAGAGGTGAGGGTTTCTAATTTTCTTTTATGGCAGATTGCTTATGCCGAACTTTATTTTACCGATGTTCTGTGGCCTGATTTTGATACAATAGAGATGCTTAAAGCAATAATTGAGTATCAAAAAAGAGAAAGAAGATACGGGGGTACAGGTGGCATTTAATGTTAAATCATTTATTTTAAGGGCAATCTCTACCATTGTTTTTGTCCCATTATTTTTTGTTATAGTTAAATTTCTTCCCGTTTATTATTTTTACGGATTAACCGTTATTGCAATCTTTTTAGGCATTCAGGAGTTTAAAAGCCTTTCCGTGCATATAGGTTCAAACTTTTACACTGTTCCCGCATTTATTCTTGCTGCTTTAATCCCGACAAGTTTTATTCTGAACTCTTTATCTTTTGAGTTTGTTATTTCGGGGGGTTTTGTTTTTCTACTAATTTACGCATTTTTTAAGGACCCTGATACTGAAAAATCATTGCAATCTGTTGCGTTATCCCTTTTGGGGGCTTTATATCTCGGTATTCCTTTAGGCTATCAGGTTGCTTTGAAAAACTCTAACAGGCTTTACGACGGGTTAGGTGCGGATCTTGTATTTTTATTGTATGCAGTTATATGGTTCGGTGATTCAGGTGCATACTGGATAGGTAGTATGTTAGGAAAGCATAAACTTGCGCCGAAAATTAGTCCGAAGAAATCCATAGAGGGCGCGGTCGGCAACGTTGTATTTAATTTTTTAGGGGCAACCCTTGCAAAGATGTGGTTTTTTACAAGGCTTACCTGGCACGATGTTATAGCCATAACTTTGATAATCGGGATAAGCGGGATTATAGGCGATTTAATAGAGTCGTTATGGAAAAGATGCGCCGGGGTTAAAGACAGTGCAACCCTTATTCCCGGACACGGCGGTATTCTTGACAGGCTTGACTCATTTGTTCTCTCGTCTCCGCTTTTATACTTTTACTTTCTTTACATAATGTAGAATACTATGAAAACATTGAAGATATACGGTTCAACCGGTTCAATAGGGAAAAGTTGTTTAAATTTGCTTAAAATAAAAGCAGGGGACTTTTCGGTAAAATTGCTTGCGGCAGGCTCTAACCTTGGTTTATTAAAAAAACAAATTATTGAGTTTGAGCCTGAATTCGCAACTATTTACAATAAAGAAAAGGCGGAAGGTTTAAAACATTTTTTAGATGAGGTAAATT
>JALWHA010000325.1 GCA_027038695.1 Acidobacteriota bacterium | reverse complement strand
CTAAAAAGGAATAAAAAAGGAAAGAAAATGGTCGGAGCGAGAGGATTTGAACCTCCGACCCCACCCACCCCAAGGGTGTGCGCTACCAGGCTGCGCCACGCTCCGACCTGCAAATTAGTATTATAACGATTTCTTTAGAAAAATCAAACACAAAAGATAATTTATATCTGAAAACACAGAACAGTTACAAAAAAAAACATAATATTAAAATCAATCATCGTTTACCTTTGCAATTTTCACTCCAGTATAGTAATGTTGAAGTATGTTTTTGTAACTCCAGCCCTTCAATGCAAGTCCGAAAGCACCTATCTGACACATTCCCACACCGTGCCCCCAGGCATTACCAACTAAATAAAGCCCTTTAAAATTACCGCTTTTATCAAACCTTTTATACAACGTAAACTTATTTTCCCTGACACCTAAAAACCAACGCACCTTTAATCCAGAGTATACCCTGGAATATTTTCCGCTTTTAACACGGATTTTAACAATTCGTCCCGTATCAGTTTTTTCCAGAATTTTAATATCTGTCACCGGTTTATTGAACCCGTATCTTCTTGCTCTATCGTTCAATTCTTCACAGGTTAGAAATTTATACCAGATATATCCGCTTAAAAAAGAGTCAGTCAAACCTAATTGAGATTCGGGAGTAACTATCACTATAGCCAACGGAATATTTTTCTCATTATATATAACCCTTATTCTGTCTCCAACCCTGATTGTAGCTATGGGCACCGATAATTCCGTGTTTCCCTGGTTAATAAAGATAAATTCAGGGGGTTCAAGACTGTACAAAAAATCTTTATCAACAATCATAAAATCCAGATTGTAATAATCTATTTTATCAAACACTTTAAGCAATGAATAACCTATGGCAAAAATATCAATTTTTTTTGCATCAATCTCCGGTAAATCCTGATTTATTAAACCACTTTCAAATAAAGGTTTCATTGATTCAGTATTGAAAATCTGAATAGAAAGGTATTCCCCTATGTCAGACAACAAAGGAGACTTCAGGGGAATATCCTTCAATTCTATTCCCAGATATTTTAACACCCTGTCAAGAAAAGCCCGGTCAAAACCCTTTCCCCAGTTTTCATTTAACCCATCAATTTCATTAGGTGCAATCAAACCTTTAGACATCAAAACAGACACGGCAAGATAAGGCCTGGAAACATAAGGGGATGAGGAGGGAACCAAAACCTTCTGAGCCGAGATTGTTTTGTGAGGGAAATCCCCGCTACCTTCACATTTTACCCCTTTAAGGTAGGGAACAGGATTACCACCGAACATTTTTTCAAAGTCTTCAGTATGTCCTCCACAGTATGCGGTAAACATAGCATTAATGGGTTTGCCTTTGTAAGTAATAATTTCTCCGGCAGTTTCGTCAACAGCTTCACTGGATAAATCCCTTTCAACATCGTACCCTTTATAAACCTGGCAGCTCTGGGTTGCACATATATCAAATCCCATATGCTTAAACTGGCCTAAATTGTAATAAACATAGGTCCTCGCAGCAACCGCCTGTGCTTTTAAAGCCTCAATATCGGGATAGAGTTTAGGACTCATCTCAGCCGGCACCACCCCTTTCAAATAATCTTCAACATCAAGAACATTTACCACATTCATCTTACCGTTGTTAGGTAAAATCTCAATTTCTCCCCTATACCTCGTTCCGTTTACTTTAATCAACTTTTCTGATTTTAAAGTAATTGCCGTGTGTGAAACAAACTTTTTATTATATTCGGAATCTATAACATAAATTCTTGACTTTGATTTCTTAAAATTATTAGAAACTATAAAAACATCGGGAAATCCTCCCATTTTCAAAGAATCCTTGAGCGCGCTCACTTCGCTTAAATTGTCAAAAGGCCCCAATCTAACAACGTATAAACCGCGAATTGTTTTCTGTATTTCAGGCTCAAGGTCTGTTACCTTAGCAAGTAATTTCGTGCAATTTTTTATTGATTCGTTTTTTCGAAATGCACCCACCTGCACATACCACCCGCCGCCTTTAAGAGTCTTTCCTCTTCTAATTCTTTTTATCCAAAAGAAGACCTTGCTCTTTGCGGGGATAGTACCGATCTTCCTATTTTTCCTGTATATAAAAATCCTTGCTTGAGAATAAACAAAAACCTTTTTTTGCCTTAAAAAAATACCAACCTTAATAG
>JALWHA010000324.1 GCA_027038695.1 Acidobacteriota bacterium | reverse complement strand
TGGTGTCCCCCCCGGTCTTCAAAACCGGTGGGCCTATACGGGGGTATAGGTCGGTGGGTTCGATTCCCACGCGCTTCCGCCATTTCAAATTAAGGAGAATTCATATGAAAAAAACCTTTTTGTGGATTTTAGCCTTTTTTATTACAGTTACCCTTGCAATTTACCAGAAAAAGACAGGGCCTACCTACCCTGTTTCAGGGCATTTAAAGATAGACGGCGTTAAAATTGACTACACATTTGAGAGAAGCCACGGCGGGGCCGGAGACCAGGAAGTTAGCATATACCTTGAAGGGGACAAACCGATTGAGGCTTTTCTTGTTTATAAAAGGTTCAGGGTAAAAGAAAACTGGACAGAAATTAAAATGCAAAAAATAGGGAAAAATTACACCGCTTTTCTTCCCCACCAACCGCCTGCGGGAAAACTTGAATACTATGTAAAAGTCAATATAGACGGAAAGTATTACAGTATTCCTGCAAAATCTGTCATCACAAGGTTTAAAGGGGCTGTGCCTTTATACATACTTATTCCCCACATAATCTTTATGTTTTCTTCTCTGCTATTGTGTGTAAGGATAGGGCTTGCCTTGATTTTTAAAGAGCCTTACAAAAACCTGGTATATACCTGTGTGGGCTTGTTTTTCTTAGGCGGGCTTATTTTAGGCCCTATTGTTCAAAAGTTTGCATTTGGAGAACTCTGGACAGGCATTCCCTTCGGCTGGGATTTAACAGACAATAAAACATTAATAGCATTCCTATTCTGGCTTCCCGCTTTGTACTTTTTGAAAAAAGAGTATTCAAAGAGAAGCGTTTTTACCACCTCTCTTGCTGTAATTGTAATGTTTTTGATTTACCTTATCCCCCACTCTGTCTGGGGCTCGGAGTTTGACTATTCAAAAAACCAGATAACAACGGGAAAAAAGCCTGCTGTAATTGAAGAAACTCAAGGGGAGAAATAATGCTAATCCTTTTAACAGGGTGTGCGGGGTTTATTGGAAGCGAAACGACAAAACTCTTTCTTGAAAAGGGGTATAAGGTTATAGGGGTTGACAATTTAAACAATTATTACGACCCTAAATTGAAGGAATACAGGCTTGAGAAACTAAAGGAATACAAAAACTTCACATTTTACAACCTTGACATTGAAAAAACCGAAGATGTAAACAGCCTCTTTGAAAAGCATAAAATATCCCACATAGTCAACCTTGCGGCAAGGGCGGGGGTAAGGTATTCAATGGAAAACCCCTATGTCTATTCATTAACAAACACATTCGGCACATTAAACCTTCTTGAGGCTGGAAGGAAAAAGGGAATAGAAAAGTTTGTGTTAGCCTCAACATCTTCCCTCTATGCAGGCCAGAAAATGCCTTTCAGCGAGGATTTGCCTGTTAACGAGCCTATTTCACCCTATGCCGCCTCAAAAAAGGGAGCAGAGGCTATGTGCTATTCCTATTACCACCTTTACGGAATTGACACAACAATTTTAAGGTATTTCACCGTTTACGGTCCTGCTGGAAGGCCTGATATGGCATACTTCAGGTTTATATACTGGATTGACAATGACATACCCATAACCCTTTACGGAGACGGAAGCCAGAGCAGGGATTTTACATTTATAACCGACATTGCAAAGGGAACGGTTAAAGCGACACTGGCAAAAACAGGGTATGAGATTATAAATTTAGGCAATGACAACCCGAAAAAACTAAACTATATGATTGAATTGATTGACAAGGGGCTTGGGAAGAAGGCAAAGATTGACTATAAGCCATTTCACAAAGCAGATATGAAAGACACATGGGCAGATGTTAAAAAGGCAAAGAATATTTTAAACTGGCAGGCTGAAGTAAGCCTTGAAGAGGGAATAGAAAAAACTGTTGAATGGTATCTCTCAAACAGGGATTTTGTAAACTCTCTGGAGATAAAATGAGCAAGCCTGTTTTTAAACTTGAGAATGTTTACCTTGAAAAAGGCGGCAATACAATTCTCAAAGACATAAATCTTGAAATCTATCCCAACGAATTCTTTGTTATTTTAGGGGAAAATGGAAGCGGCAAATCCTCTCTATTAAAACTCTTCAACAGGCTTGAGTTAAACACAAAGGGCAAAATTTACTTCAATGGAGAGGATATTGAAAACATCCCCATTCACAGGTTAAGGGATAAAGTGGTTATGATTATGC
>JALWHA010000323.1 GCA_027038695.1 Acidobacteriota bacterium | reverse complement strand
TCTTTAAAGGCTCTCCTGACGAGTTTATGAGGAGTGATCTGGAAGTTATCAAAAGGTTTCTCAAGGGAAGGATTTGCGAAGAAAATATAAATTAAAATAAAGAGGTGAAGTATGAACAGTGAGGCAAAAGTCGGTTTATTTTTTGTTATAGCAATCGTTATTATCTGCTTCCTTATCATCAAAACAGGGCAATTTGAAATCTTCGGGGGAAAAAAGGTTTACCAGATAAGCGCTATCCTTGACACGGCATCTGGGCTTGACAACCATACAGATGTTAGAATGGCCGGGGTAAAGATAGGAACGGTGAAAGACATAAAACTTAAAGACGGCAAGGCTCTCGTTATTATGGATATTTTCAAAGATGTTCAACTTCCCGCAGGCTCAATAGTAAAGGTAACTTCCAAAGGAATTTTAGGGGATAAGTACATTGAAATTATTCCCGGCCGCGGAGCGGGGAAAGTTGAGGCAAACTCCACCCTTCCCACCGAAAAATCTGTAACTGTAGACGATATTATGACAATCGTTTATAATGTCGCTTCAGATTTAAAAAAGATTACACACAGTTTGAGTAACACTATAGGCACCAAAAAAGGCGAGCAGCAAATTGGCGAGATTATTGAGAATATTCAAAAAATCACCGAAGATTTAAGAGAGATCACTGCAAGAAATAAGGATAATCTAACCGATTCAATTAGTAATGTAAAAGCCTTTACCGGGGATTTAAAAAAAGAAGTTCCAATAATTTCCAAAAAACTTGACACACTTTTAACCAAATTAAACGGCGTGGTTACAGAAAACAGGCCTGATTTAAGGGAAACAATAAAAAACGCAAAGGAAAGCACCAAAAAATTGAGCAAAACACTTGATTATGTTGAAAGTATTTCCAAAAAGATAGACGAGGGAAAAGGAACAATCGGAATGCTTGTTAACGACGAAAAAATCGGAAAACACCTTGATTCAACCCTTGTTTCCTTTAAAAACGCAATGGATGCCGCAACCGATTACCTTAATGCTTTCAGGGATACTGGCGTCTATCTCGGTTTTAAAAGCGAATATATGTTTGATGTTGACGATTCAAAGAGTTATTTCACCGTTGATATTGTCCCTAATACAAAGAGATACTATCAGGTTCAGATTATTGACAGTCCTTACGGAAAGGTAAAAGAAAACTCTTTCCACCACATAATTACCAATAGCGACGGAACAATAAGAGACGATTATACTGAAACGGTTATTTCAAACAGGGACGCATTGAAATTCTCCGCAACAATCGGGCAGCAATTCGGTGACTTTCTAATTAAAGTGGGTATGATTGAATCAAAAGGCGGATTCGGGTTGTCTTATATGCCAAAAGGGTTTGACGGAAAACTCTCATTTACAATTGACGCATGGGATTTCAGCAGGGAAAACGACCTTGACCCGCATGTTAAGGTTTTTGCAAGGTACAGGTTTTACAGAGACTTTTTCTTAACCGCAGGTGCAGACGATGTTCTTGAAAGCGATTATTCCCAATACTTTCTTGGAGTAGGCATAAGGTTCAGGGACGATTACTTTAAGACATTGCTTTCAAATGTAAGTATCAGATAATTAAATGGCAAAGAATACATTTTTTGAATGTGAACACTGCGGTTACAAATCAAGAAAATGGCTTGGCAAATGCCCTGACTGCGGCAGTTGGAATTGTTTTGTAGAAGTTAAAGAAGAGCCTAAAAAAGGTAAAAAAAGATCTCTTTCAAATAATTTTCCGAAACCTCGGCCTATTCCTGAGATAAACTCCGCCGAATACTCAAGGATTGATACGGGGATAAAAGAATTTAACAGGGTTTTAGGAGGGGGCTTTGTTCCAGGTTCACTAACCTTGTTAGGAGGGGAGCCTGGAATAGGCAAATCAACCTTAATGCTTCAAATATCTAACAACATAGCAAAAGACGGGGAAATTTTGTACTTCTCGGGGGAAGAATCCCCTTCTCAAATCAAATTAAGGGCTGAAAGAATAGAAGCAATAAACGAAAACATACTGCTTTCTGGAGAGGTTGTACTTGAAAACATAATTGAGCAGATAAGCAAGGCAAACCCGCTTTTTGTTGTGATAGACTCAATTCAAACAATGTTTTCTTCCGAATTGTCCTCTGCTCCGGGAACCGTTTCCCAGATTAGAGAGGTTACCACAAGGCTTTTGTTTGAGGCAAAAACCTCGGGCATTCCCGTTTTAATAATAGGACATATCACAAAAGAGGGGGCAATAGCGGGGCCTAAAACACTTGAGCACATAGTTGACACGGTTCTTTACTTTGAAGGGGACCGGTTTCAGTCAAGAAGGCTTATAAGGGCTATTAAAAACAGGTTCGGCTCAACAAACGAGTTGGGGCTTTTTGAAATGACTTCAGAAGGGCTTATCCCCGTCACAAACCCTTCAGAGTTTTTCATTGGGGAGAGGCCTGAAGATACCACAGGCTCCACAATTGTTTGCGCAGTCGAAGGAACAAGGGCTCTGCTTGTTGAACTTCAGGCATTGGTTACGGAAAGCGCATTCGGCACTCCTCGGAGAATGGCCATAGGGATTGACATAAACAGACTCCACCTTCTCCTTGCAATTATTGAAAAAAGGCTTGACTACCTGATAGGCAGGGACGATGTCTATATAAATGTTGCAGGTGGATTAACCATAAACGAGCCTTCGGTTGATCTGGGTATCGCCTTTGCGGTTGTTTCAAGTTTTTTAAACAAGCCTTTAGACAGGCACACTGTTTTTATAGGAGAAATAGGGCTTTCCGGGGAAATCAGAAGCGTGTCCGCAATAAACCAGAGGCTCAACGAAGCGGCAAATTTAGGATTTAAAATGGCAATAATTCCTGATACAAGGGAAAAGATTGACACAAAGGTTAAAAATAAACTTGAATTAACCAAAGTCAAAACCTTAAAACAGGCTTTTGACCTTATTTTTTAAATAATTTCAAACTTTTTTAATGTGATAAAATAGTTACCTGAAAAATTTTAAGGGGGAATTATGCCGCAGGCTGAAGGATTGATACTGCCCTTTGACGGGAACGATAAAATTAGAAAAGATTACCTTGAAACAATAGATTTTGACGGAAAGCCTCAATTGATTGCCTATTCTACAGACGAGTTTTCCGCAGTTTGCCCTTTTTCGGGGCTGCCTGATATAGCAACGGTAGTCATAAAGTACATACCTGACTGAAAGATTGTAGAATTAAAATCGCTGAAGTATTATTTTATCTCTTTCAGGAATGTCGGGGTCTATCAGGAAGAAGCGACATCTATTATTTTCAATGATTTAAAGGAAATACTTAAACCGAAATTTTTAAGCATTTACACAAAATACAACATAAGGGGCGGAATTGAAGCGGAATGCTACATTGAAACGGAAAATGAAGAAGAAGCGTTAAAAAAGCATGTCCATGAGGTTGAATAATGAGGTTTATGGGAAGCAAAAAAGAGATTGAAGGGTGTACAATAGTTTTAAGGGGTTACCCTTTTGACGGGACAGCGTCCTTTAAGTCAGGGCAGAGGTTTGCACCTGCAGATGTGAGACTTAACTCGGAAGGGATTGAAACATACTCTCCCCTGTTTAATTTAGACATTGAGCGGGACATAGACTTTTACGACGCAAAAGACTTAAACCTTCCCTTCGGAAATACCGAAAAAGCGCTTGAGTTAATTGAAAAAGACGCAAAATCCTTTTTTGAAAAAGAGTATATTCTTTTTAGTATAGGGGGAGAACACCTTGTTACCCTTCCCATTGTTAAAGCATGCTATTCGGTTTACAGGGATTTACATTTAATCCACTTTGACGCACATGCAGATTTAAGGGAAGAGTATTTAGGGGAAAAACTATCCCATGCAACAGTTATGAGAAGAATTTTAGACTTTCTTCCCCTTGAAAATTTCCACCAATTTTACATACGCTCAGGCACAAAGGAAGAGTTTGAGTGTATGAGAAAAAACAAAACATTGAAGAAAAACCCTGAAAATGTAGTGAGGATTATAGGGGAAGATGCACCTGTTTACATAACCATAGACATGGATGTTTTAGACCCGTCTGTTTTTCCGGGTACAGGCACTCCGGAGCCTGGGGGAATAGATTTCAATACCCTTGTTGACGCTTTATCAAGGTTTAAAAAACTCAACATAGTGGGCATTGATTTTGTTGAACTCTCCCCCGATATTGACAATACCGAAATTTCAACAATCACCGCATGCAAACTAATCAGGGAATGTATGGGGGTAACCTATGCCGAATAGAATTGCAATAATAGGCGGAAGCAACCTGTTTAACTCGGAACTTGTGAAAAACATGAAAGAAGACAGGGTTATCACCCCTTTCGGCACGGTGGAAATCTTTATAGATGATCACACTATGCTTATTCAAAGGCACGGGAAAAAAAACGTACCGCCTCATGCCATCAACCATAAAGCAAACATATATGCGGTAAAATCAAGAGATTTTAAAAAGATCCTTGCAATAAATTCGGTAGGTTCTTTAAAACCTTATATAAAACCTTCAGAGGTATGCCTTGTCAGTGACTTTATCTCTTTTTACAACATAGTTACCGTTGACCCGAACAAAAGGATACACATAACCCCGCAACTGTCGGAAGATATCAATCTGAAAATTGAAGAATGCCTCGGGGAAAAATTCAAAAGGGTTGTTTACTGGCAGACAACGGGGCCGAGGTTTGAAACCCCCGCCGAGATCAGGCTTATGGGACAATTCGCAGATGTTGTCGGCATGACAATGGCAAGCGAATGCACAATAGCCTGCGAGTTAGGGATAAAATATGCTTCTATCTGTGTGGTAGACAATTATGCAAACGGGATTTCAGACACAAATATTGATTTTGATGAATTCAATAAGTTTGTCCTTAAAAACCAGCAAACGGTGGACAAAATCTTAAAGGAGCTGGTAAAATGTCAATTCTCATAAAAAACGTTCTCCATTCATTCAGAAATGAAAAGGTTGATGTTTTTATAAACAACGGCAAAATTGAAAAGATTGACAAAAGTTTGAACTTACAGGCAGACAGGGAAATAGACGGCACCGATAAAATACTCTACCCCGCTTTATCAAATATGCATACTCATGCGGCAATGGTATTATTTAAAGGGTATGCTGACGACTTAAAGTTAATGGACTGGCTTCAAACAAAGATATGGCCTATAGAATCAAAATTAAGTGAAGAAGATGTTTACTGGGGTACAAAGTTTGCATGCCTGGAAATGATAAAGACAGGGACTACCCTATTCAACGATATGTACTGGCACTTTGATGGAGGCTACAAAGCGGTTGAAGAAACGGGAATGAGGGCTATTTTAAACGCTGTTATGATTGATATGTTCGATCTTAAAAGACAAAGCGCAAACGAAAATAGGACACTTGAAATCTTTGATAAATATTTTAATAAAAACCCGCTGATAAAGGTAGGTTTAGGCCCTCATGCGGTATACACCGTTTCTGAAAAAGGGTTAAAGTTTGCCGCCGAATTAAGGAAAGAAAAAGATACATTTATGCATATACACCTTTCCGAAACCCTTACAGAAGTGGAAGAATGTGTAAAAAAATGCGGAAAAAGGCCTCCCGAATACCTTGACGAATTAGGGGTATTAACCAATAAAACCCTTCTGGCTCACTGTATATGGCTTAACCCTTCCGAAATAGAACTGCTTGCAAAGAGAAACTCAATTGCGGTTCATACACCTATATCAAATATGAAACTTGCGGTAGGGGGAATAATGCCTAAAAGGGAATTGAGAGAGCATAATGTCAGAATTTGTTTAGGGACAGACGGAGCTGCTTCAAACAACAACCTTGATATTACTGAAGAAATGAAGCTTTCCGCAATTTTGCATAAGTGGAGAAATAACGACGCGGAAGTGCCTAACGCATACGATGTGGTTTACAGGGCAACTGAGGGCTTCAGGGTGCTTGGTTTAAAGGTTGACAAACTTGAAGAAGGAGATACGGCTGATTTTATCTTAATGAGAATGCACGAGGCAATAACCCCAATACACAACCCAATTTCAAACTTTGTTTATGCGGCAAACGGAACCCTTACCGATACCGTAATCTGTAACGGAAAGGTGCTAATGGAAAACGGACATATTGAAGGAGAAGAAGAAGTAAAAGAAAACTTTTTTAAAACCTTAAATAGGCTCTTTAACTTGACTTAAAGCGCTATTTTTGAGAAGATTTTAAAGAATTTTAAAGCATAAAGGGAGGTATAGGTGGCTGAAAAAAAATATTCACACAAACAAATGAAAAAAATGATGAAAGAGGACGAAGTCGCAAGTTTTGTTGATAAGACCCTTAAATGGGGAAAGGAAAATAAAGGCCTTGTTTACGGTATTGTGATAGCGGTTATAATCGCGGTGGCGGCTTATGTCGCGATAACCTCTTATACAAGCAATAAGGTTGAGAAATCTGAACTTGCTTTTTCAAAAGCATCTAAAATTTTCTACTACCAACCGGGGAAAAATGAAACCCCAAAATATAAAAGTAAAAAAGAACAATATATAAAAGCGATGGAAGAATTTAAAAAACTTGAAACGGGAAATTACACCGACTCCGTAAAGTTAAGGGCTAAATTTTATGAGGGTCTATGTCAGCTTAATTTAAACAATACTCCGGAAGCGGAAAAAATTCTTGAAAAATTGTACGGAAATTCACCCTACCCTTTGAAAACAACAGTCGGGTTAACACTTGCAAATATTAAAGCAAACACGGGAGAAATTGATAAGGCTATAAAAATTCTTGATACTTTAATGCAGCAAAACACTTATAACAACCCCGTTAAAGACTATGAGATGTTTAAGAAAGCCAAGATGCTTGAAAAAGCAGGTAAATTGAAACAAGCAAAAGAGTTGTTAAATCAATTAATCCTTGATTTCCCGGATTCAGCATTTGCGACAGATGCAAAAAGAGAGAAAGAAAATATCAGTTGACAGGCTTTTCCGCCTGTCGGCTTTTTTATTTATAATAATTTTATCTCAACAGGTTTTCTCGCAATCGCTTTTTATTAAAAACAATGCTCCTTTCTATCTCAACATTCTACAGCCTGATTTTGAGCAATTTGACTTTTACAATGGAAAGAAGTTCAACATAACATTTTGCACTCAATACTCAAACATAATGGCATACTCTTTTATAGATAACCCTGACCTTGACAAAAACATCGCTTTTGATATGGAAACACTGTCTGTAACCACGAAAATTGAAATGAGGTTGACGGCATACTCAAGTGTATATGCGGAAATACCGGTTATCTACAATTGGAAAGGAATGTTTGACTCTCTTATTGAAAACTATCACGATTTTGTAGGTTTTAACAACGGCGGAAGGGAACTTGTGGAAAACAATCAATTTGTTTACAGAATCGGCAAAATCAATAAAACAACATCTTCGGCAGGTATCGGAGACATTACGCTCGGATACAGTATTTTTAAAATCAAAGACATTACAAACTTCAGGTTCAATGTTTCATTCTTTTGCAAAATCCCGACCGCTTCGGTATCCGACGGACTATCCTCAGGCTCGTTTGATTTAGGGTTTGGAATTAACGGTTGCAACAATTTCAATAATTTTGAATGTTTTTACGGGCTCGGATATATAAATTACGGCAATCCTGACAAAAAATACGTAACTACGCTTGACGAAAGCGGTTATCTCTACATAGGATTGTCATACAAAATTCAAGAAAACTTAAAGGCAATAGGCCAACTCTATTTGCAATCTTCACCGTATAACACGGGATTTAAGAGAATGGACGATTATATGGCGATGTTTGCCCTCGGAATACAATACAAAGACTATCAGATCAGTTTTACCGAAGATGTGTTTACATACACCGCTCCCGACATTACGGTCACATTTACCAAAAAAATCAGATTTTGAAAAAGGAATTCACTTAAAGAGGAGAAGGCTCTTCTACAACCTGAGTAGATTCTTTTTCCTTGTCTATGAAATCAAGTTCTCCGGCATTGACTATCTCATAACTTTCAGGGTCATTTTTAATCTCTTTTGCAAGGCTTGTATGGATTTCATGCCCTGCCTTGTAAGCAACCACATGGCCTAATATGGGATAGCCTAAAAGGGTAAGGTCTCCAATAACATCAAGAATTTTATGCCTTACAAACTCGTCTGCAAACCTTAAATGACCGTTTAAAATCTTATCTGAATCTATTACAATTGCGTTTTCAAGGGAACCGCCTAAAGCAAGCCCATTTTTTCTCAACATCTCAACGTCTTTTAAAAACCCAAATGTTCTTGCTGGAGAAACTTCGTTTTCAAAATCTTCAGAATTTTTTAATTCAATAGTTCTCGTCTGTAACCTTATTAAGGGATGGTCAAATTCAATTGTATAGGTAATCTTAAATCCGTCGTAAGGGTAAATTGAAATTCTTCTATCCCCTCTTAAAAAGTGTTTTGGTTTCTTTATCCGTAAATATTTCTTTTCAGATCTCTGTTTCTTTATTCCAGCCTCTTTTAAAAGATAAACAAAAGCGGCAGCACTTCCGTCCATTATGGGGGTCTCTTCAGCGTCAATGTCAACATAAATATTGTCTATACCAAGCCCAATAAGCGTCGCAAGCAAATGTTCGGTAGTTGCTATAGAAATACCATCTTTTGTTAAATTTGTAGCGTGAGCTAACTTTGACACATACGATATGTCAGCCTTAATCGGGAAACGGTCTTTATCAATTCTTCTAAAAACTATCCCGGTATGCTCGGGAGCCGGGTGAAACTCCAAATTAACTTTTTTACCTGAATGCAACCCAATACCCGAGGTTTTTACACTCTTTTTAACCGTTTTCTGTCTCATCATCATTTTAATATGCAAAAAGGGTGCCAATGGTGGCACCCTTTTCACTATTGAAAATTTTTACACTTTTTAAAAATCAACTGTGTGTTTTTTTACACAGTTTGTGCAAAAATCACACATACTACTGTTCTAATTCTATAGCCTTATATCCACTCATATAGTACCTGTCAAGGTCTCCAAATAATGCGAACCCGCCAACAGGAACATTTGAGGTGACCTTAATCCACTTAACATCGTCGGTTAACCCTGGTATTAAGTTGCTGTCAACAACCCCTACCCACTTCTGATGTGCAGACAAAGTCTTATCAAGCTCTCCGACTTTTTCACCTAATGCGTTATAAGCCTCAATAGTCAAGTTTGCGCTTTCGTCGTTTGCATTGATCACGACAATACCGCACCATTCCGATGATGTTTGCGTAAATACATAAGGAAATGAGATTGCTGTTGACGGGTGCATAATAGGCCTTACCCCCGCAAGAGCGTCTTCTCCATGGCTATCACTTCCCTTAGTCGGGTCAATACCGAACAGTTCATAACCTGTAATTGCCTGGTCTGAAGTAATTTTAATCCATGAGGTGTTGTCAGGATATTCAACATCGTTTGAAGTCCAGAATCCCTGAACAAGATTAACAGACTTGCTGTTTGCCGGTAAAGTAAATGTAACAGGAGTTAACGCGTTGCCGTCGGCATCATAAGGCGTCATTGTAACTGTTGCATCTGTGTCTGTTACATTGTTGATAACAACACCGGTCCACCATAGCCAGTGAGTATCCACATGAGGAATTATTATTTCTGTAGATGATTCGTCTGTCAACAACAATGCTCCTACCTGAGACATTAAAGGCGTAGGGTCACTTTCATCCTGGAACCTTTCCTGGCTAAATGCTTCCATCGCAACAAACTGTCCGCCGTCTGACTGAATTGTGGCCCACCAATGTGCTTTATCAGATGAAGGATACGGAAAATCACCGTTAAAAACATCGGAGTAGATATCTTCAGCCGTATAAGAAGAAAGTTTGTCAATAAGCGGAGTACTAACCGCAGTTGCTCCAGGAACCTGAATATGTCCAGTAATAAAAGCCTGATTCGGATTTGCGATTGAAAGGAATGTTTGCCACTGATCTGTTTGTTCCGCAATGTGAGGGAGATAAACCTTTGAATAGAGTTTATCTGTTCCCGCGATCGCCGCTGAACTTTCTATATAATAATTATCTTCCTTATTGTATTTTTTCCTGTCAAATTCAAGGTTTTCAATGTTTACTACCGCATTTACAGTATTGGAAGATTTAATTAAAATCCAGCCCTCTCCTATAGGGTACATTCCCCTATCAATCTTAATTCCTCTCCAACCATGTGCCTGTAAAGTAATTTTTCTTACGGTTGTAGTAATACTACCTGTTGGTGATATAGGTAACACTCTAATATCAACAGGCTCACCGTTTGGGTTTGAAATGTAAAGATAACACCTTGCAAATTCATCGGCATCATAATCGTTAACAAATACGGGAACATAAGTTTCAATAGTAAGGTCTGCATCTTCAAAGGGGTCATAGTAAACAGATGTCGCGTTAGCCGGATTATAATGAACTGTTTTACCGTTTACTTCAATACCGTTTATTTCATCAGCATCACTCATCCCGTCGTTATCCGTATCTGTCACATATACGTCACTCCATGCACCTAACTCAGTAGCGTGATTGATCCCGTCACCGTCTTCATCATCAGTACTATTGTGATTTAATACATCACCTGACACAAACCTACCGTAATAAGGTAATTTGTACTCATTACCGTAAGAATCGTCAATTACAACAAATCCCATTAAATGGGTTGCCGCCGGATCCGTGTAATGTGCTGTAACGGTAATATCAACACTTTCACCAGGGTTTAAAGTCTGTTTTGTTGTAGGTGAAATACTTGCATTTACCTTTGAATTTGCACATATATTTAACAGTGAAGGAATAAAAGATATTGTTTTATTTGAAATGTTTTTCACTGTAAAAACTTTTGAAAGCGTTCCTTTGCCGCCCTTTGTATGTGCCGTATCAACATTCCCGAAACTGATATTTGATGGCATTAATGAAAGCTTCGCATTTACAGCATTATTCATGTTAACAATTCCACCACCTAAAAATGCTGGAATTGCATAACCGTTTGTATAAAAGATATTATCAATTCCTTTTTTAGATTGATACAAATCATAACCAAAGGATGTCGCAGTACAGATAACACCCTTAATTTCAGCAGGGGTTAAGTCTGGATACAATGATTTAAATGCAGCAAAAATACCTGCTGTATACGGAGTTGAGAAACTTGTACCCTGAGTCTCACCAAAACCGGTAGCACTGTACATTCCACCTGAATTATTGTCGTCCTGGGTAGGAGCCATAATTCTCTGTCCAGGAGCCGCAATGTCAGGCTTTAAGAAATAGTCCACCTTTGAGGGTCCGGTTGAAGAAAACAATGTCTTGTAACCTGACGGTACCTTACTGTAAATCAAGGAAGAAGAGAGAGAAAAATATACAGGGTCAGTAGAAGAATCAAGCAATGCTTTTAAAGCATCTCCCGTCTCCTTGTCAATAAAAAATCCAGGGATAGTCAATGTCCAGGGGCAATCCTGGCTTGGGCCAACATCCATGTTTATAACACCACCCATATCATTGCCATCGGGGCCTATAGTCCCAACGGGATAAATATTTCGAACTATTACCGCTACAGCACCTGCATCCTGACAATGTTTAATCTTTTCGCAGAAGTAACAATCCCCCCTAGAGACGAGCACAACTTTTCCTGAGAGATCAATATTGTTAAGAGCATTACATGCCTTTTCGTCCGAGGTATAGCTAGCCAGATCCACAACTTGCGTTTCAGGAAAATTATATAAATTAATGCCTACCTGAGTATCGTAACCGTATTTTACATTCGTTAACCCTTCAACAGGTTCATTGTTTATATAAAAGGTAGCATTTCTAACAGTTTGATACTGTCTTTCATTATCAATTGCTCCTACAGTAATAGCATCTGGAGCATTACCTGGACTGCTTATACTCATAGGAACAAGTGCAAACGTTGTCAAATCCGCATGACCCTGGCTATCTTTATTATACGTAAATCCTTCATTTCCAGCAGCAACAACTGCAACAACACCTGCATCAATAGCATTTTCAATTGCCTGAACTTCTGGGTCGTCATCTGAAGAAGTGCCTCCGATATCTCCCCCAAAACTCATTGAAATAACATCCATACCGTCATTAACTGCGGCATCAATACCGTTTAAAATGGAAGAATTGTATGCGCCCGGCTCTCCGTTTCCCTGCATAGTCATAATTTTGTAATTGCCTAAATAAGCGCCCGGGGCGGCACCTAACAGTTTGTATAGAACAAGCCCGTCCTGAACCTCGGTATACCTTCCTGCTGCACAGCCAGCACACGCGGTTCCGTGTCCGTAAAGGTCAGAAGCGTCAGCATCAAATCCGAAATTCTTAGCAACAATAACTTTATTGTTGGTTAAATTTGATTCATTGTCTGCACCCGGGTCAAAACCTTCAGGATAAGTAAACCCCTCGTCGTTAAACATAGGGTTGGAGATATCAATTCCTGTGTCAAGGATAGCAATTTTCATTCCTTTACCGATGTCAAGGTTTGACATCCCTAACCTTCTGTAAACCGCAACGTTATCGCAAACCCTGTTTGCACCGTCTAATTTCAATGTATAAATTTTATCTTTGCTTATGTATTTCACTCCAGAATAAGCCTTGACTTTCTCAAGATCTTTCGGGTCTATTTCAATAAAAACAGCATTCAGAACAGTTTGAATTGAACCGTAAACCTTACCTTTTAATTTTGTTTTTACAAAATCAGAAAAATCCTTTTGCTGAGATAAAACTTCCCTTTTGTACATCTTAGCAGCTTTTGTTTTTAAAGCCCTTTTTGCAACCTTAATAACAGGCTTTTTATCAAGTACAACAATGTACCTATCAGCTGCCATAAGATTGCCAACCGTTAATAAAAACACAAATAATGCAAATAACCTTTTCATAAAAGACACCCCCTAATTTGGAAATTCTGGAAATTATTGTCCGCTACTCAAGCCTTGAATTAAACCCTGGCAATCACCCGCATGTTTGCCTTTAGGATCAATTTCAAGGTACTTTTTCAACATTTCTACACACTTTTGCATATCACCCTGCCTTAAATACAATAACCCTAACTGGTAATAAGCATCGGAGTATTTCGGATTAATATGCAAAGCTTTTTCAAGATAAACCTTTGCATCTTTATCATTCCCGGCATTGATATATTCAACCGCCTTGTTATAGTACTCTGCCGGGTCAATAGCACCCATTTCTTCCGCTTTTTTATGATATTTTTTGTAATTTTTGTCGTCTCCTTTTTTCTTGTAAACATCGGCCAATAAAACATAAGCATGCCCCATGCTGGAGTTTAAATCAATCACTTTCAGCAATTCCCTTTCCGCATCGTCAAGTTTATTGTTTTCAAGATCAATCCTTCCTAAATGAAACCACGCATATGCAAGATTGGGATTTAATTCAGCAGCTTTTTTTAAAAGAGGATAAGCATCTTTGTCGTCTTTTTTCTTTAAGTATTCAACCGCCTGGTTAAAAGCTAAAGCCGCCCTGTCTTCAGGGGATAAATTACTTGCCTTTTTTTTAGCAGCAGCTTCTATACTCATCAATTTTATAACTTCTTTTTTCTTATCGCTGATAATGGGTTTGGTCAAAGTTTCGTAAGTCACATAGCCTTCTTTTTCAAATTTCACCATGTAAGTTGCAACATTAAGGGTAACTCTTGCAATTCCCTTTTTATTCGTTACCAATTCTTTGTGGAAACTTTTCCTCTTCTTCATGGTTATAGTTATTTTGACACCTTCAAGAGGCTTTTTGTTTTCATCAACCACTTTAAAAATAATCATCCCGGCCTGAATTCCGGCAAAAGACTTAACAGTAAATATAAGGATTAACACAAAAACACTTAAAAATTTAAATACTCTCATAATTTTTCTCCTTTCATTTATAAAATTTTCCCAAGAATATCGTAATGCATTGCCATCTCTATTGATACTTTTTTAAAATCCCCCACATCGGCAAACCCTTCGTTAATCAAAGTAACGCCGTCTATATCCGGCGCCTGCCCTCTATGCCTCGCTTTTAAAAGATACTCGGTTTCTTCGTAGTAGCCTTCAACAACTACTTCAAACTCTCTCCCTACAAATTGTTTATTAATATTGTACGATATCTCTTTTTGTATTTCCATAATTTCATTCATTCTTTTTATTTTTGTGTCCTCACTCACATTATCCTCAAGGCTAAAGGCAGGTGTATCTTCTTCATGTGAATAGGCAAAAACCCCTAAATGGTTAAACTGTGCCTCTTTGACAAAGTTTTTAATTTCAGCAAACTCTTCTTCCGTTTCTCCCGGGTAACCCACAATTAAAGCTGTTCTTATAAAAACATCGTTGCTAAATGCTTTTCTTATCTTTTCAATCAATTTTAGATAGTCCTCTCCGCTTCCCGGCCTTTTCATTGATTTAAGAATTCTCTTTGAAGCATGCTGTAAAGGAATATCAATGTAATTGCAAACCTTTTCGCTTTGAGCCATTACATTCAAAAGCCTGTCGGTTATCTCGCCAGGAAAAAGGTACATTACCCTTATCCAGAAATCACCTTCAATTTCATTTAAACTTTCAATAAGTTGAGCCAATCCGTCTTTCATTCCCAGATCCGTACCGTACATTGTTGAGTCCTGAGAGATAAGAATAATCTCATTATACCCGTAATCAACAAGATTGTTAACTTCATTGACGATAGAATCGACACTTCTACTCCTTAAATTACCCCTAATACCGGGAATTGCGCAAAATGAGCAACCATGGTTGCACCCTTCTGATATCTTTACATACTCATAGACGGAATTTGATAGAATTCTTGGTGACTTTTCGGAATAAATGTATTGAGGCATTTTAAATTCTGCATTGCTTTTGTTCTCAATAATGTCAACAACCTTTTCTATATCGTCAAGGCTTACGAAGTAATCTATTTCGGGAATTTCCTTTTTTAAATCCTTTACATACCTTTGAACAAGGCAACCGGATACCACCATTTTTCCTATTTTACCCTGTTGTTTGTACTCGGCAAGTTCCAATATTTTATCTATTGATTCTTCTTTGGCTGGGGTAATAAACCCGCATGTGTTAACAATTGCATAATCCACATATCCTTCAAGATCCAGAACAGGCTCATAGCCTCTCTCAATAAGGCAGCCTGCCATAACCTCAGAATCAACCATGTTTTTGGGACACCCTAATGTTAAGAAAAAGAATTTAGGCATATATTTTTACGGATAAAACCTATTGATCATCCTCGGCCATGGGATAGTTTCCCTGACATGGTGCAATCCGCAAATCCAGGCAACAGTCCTTTCAATTCCAAGCCCGAATCCCCCGTGCGGAACTGATCCATACCTTCTTAAATCAAGGTACCATTTATAATTTTCTTCAGGTATTCCTTCTTCTCTAATCTTTTCAAGAAGGTGTTCTATGTCCGCAGACCTTTCGCCCCCTCCGACAATCTCTCCGTAACCTTCGGGAGCCAGAACATCAACACCTAATGCCAATTCAGGGTTTTCCCTGTCAAGTTCAAAGTAAAAAGCCTTAAAACTTGCGGGAAACCTGTGGACCAAAATAGGCTTATCATACTCTTTTGTCAGAATTGTTTCATCGTCTCCGCCGAAATCGTTTCCCCAGGTTATATCAGAGCCTAATTTGTGCAACTGTTCTACAGCTTCGGTATAGGTCATTCTAATAAACGGTCTTTTAATGGCTTCAAGTTTTGAAATATCCCTTTCAAGTATCTTCAATTCTTCCATTTTTTTGTCAAGCACTCTTGTGACAATGTACTCAACAAACTCTTCGGCTAAATCCATAACGTCTTCTAAGGTAGCAAAAGCCATTTCAGGCTCAACCATCCAGAATTCCATTAAATGCCTTCTTGTTTTGGATTTTTCCGCCCTAAATGTAGGGCCGAAACAGTAAACCTTTTTAAATGCAGCTATTGCTGCTTCGGAATAAAGCTGGCCGCTTTGAGTAAGGTAAGCGGTTTCCCCAAAGTAATCTGTTTTAAATAGAGTCGTTGAACCTTCTGCGGCATTAGGAGTAAGAATAGGGGAGTCAACAAGAACAAAATCCCTTTCGTCAAAAAAGTCTCTACAAGCTTTGATAATCTCTGCCCTTATTCTTAAAATAGCCCATTGACTTTTTGAACGGAGCCATAAATGCCTGTACTCCATTAGAAAATCAACGCCGTGTTTTTTCGGGGTAATAGGGAAAGGCTCGGAAACCTGATAAACCTTCATTGATTTCACAAGCAACTCATATGTCTTATCTTTAGGATTTTGCTGAACGATTCCAGTCACCTCAACTGAACTTTCCTGGGTGAGTTTTTTAAAATCTTCCATTGCCTTATCAGAGGTTTCACCTTTAACAAAAACACATTGAATAAAAGCGGTTCCGTCCCTTAATTCAACAAACCTAATTTTTCCATGTTTTCTTTTAAGTCTAACCCATCCTTGAAGGGTTATCTCTTTACCTACATAATCCCCCATATATTTAGCAAGAATCACAGGCATACTTCCTCCGATTTTTGAAATTTATCTTTTTTAATTATCTTTGCTATTCTTATCTACGTAATTCCCGTTGTCTTTATTGCGATCATTACGCCTCGGCTTATGGTGGTGATGATGCCTCTGTCTGTCATTACCTTCTCTGCGTTGAAGCCTGTCTTCTCCGTCTTTACCCTCTTCGTCTTTCAACAAAGGCTTACGACTTAAATTTACCCTGCCGAGGTTATCAATATCTTTAACTACAACAAGGACTTTCTGATTCAACTTTAATTCGTCCGCTACATTTCTAACAAAATGGTTGGCAATTTCGCTTTTATGGAGCAGGCCGTCTTTCCCGGGAAGTATCTCAACAAAAGCGCCATAATCTTCAATCCTTTTTACCACTCCTTCATAAACCTTTCCAACTTCAGGGACAGCAGTTACACTTTTAATAAGCTCTATAGCTTTATCCGAATCCTCCTGCTTGGTAGCCGCTACCATTACCCTTCCGTCCTGTTTAATATCAATCTTTACGCCGGTAGCATCAACAATCTCTTTTATGGTTTTGCCACCAGGCCCGATTAAATCCCTGATCTTGTCGGTTGATATCTCAATCTCCGTAATTCTCGGCGCAAAAGGAGAGAGAGTTTCCCTCGGCTCGGGAATAACGGAAGTCATCCTGTCCAACAGAAAATCAACAGCTTTTCTTGCCTGATTTAGCGCTTCAGCCATAATCTCTTTTGTTAAACCCTTTATCTTTATATCCATTTGTAAAGCCGTTATGCCGTCTTTAGTACCGGTAACCTTAAAGTCCATATCTCCGTAATGGTCTTCCGCCCCGGCAATATCGGTTAAAATAGCGTACTTGTCCCCTTCCTTTACCAAACCCATCGCGATTCCTGCCACCGGTTTTTTTAGTGGAACGCCTGCGTCCATTAAAGATAAAGTCCCTCCGCAAACGGTAGCCATTGAAGAAGAACCGTTAGATTCTGTTATCTCAGATACAACCCTGATAATGTAAGGAAATTCGTCTTCATCGGGAATCACCGGCTCAAGCGCCCTTTTAGCAAGTGCTCCGTGTCCGATTTCCCTTCTTCCGGGACCCCTTAAAGGCCTTACCTCTCCGACGCTGAAGGGAGGGAAGTTGTAATGAAGCATAAACTTTTCTTCTTCTTCCCCTTCAAGGCCATCAATCAACTGACTGTCTCCAAAGGTTCCCAGAGTGGTAGTAACCAGAGCCTGAGTTTCTCCCCTTGTAAACAAAGCGGAACCGTGAGGCCTGGGCATAACGCCTACTTCTACGGTAACATTCCTTATTTCGTCAAACGCCCTTCCGTCAAGTCTTTTGCCTTCATTGAGAACATAGTTTCTGAATATTTTTTCTTTTATACGATCAAAAATATAAGAAACGTCAGGCTGCATTTCCTCTTCATATGTCTCAACAAAACTCTTTTTCAATTGTTTTACGGCGGCATTTGCGGCAAGTTTTTCTTTTATTCTCAATGCGTCAAGTAATTTCTCCCCTATTTCACTTTCAACTTCTTCAAACAAAACTTTGTCAACAAACCTTTCTTCAACCTGAAGTTTCTCAGGCTTAATCATTTCAAAGAGTTCTTTTTGCGCCTTAACGAGTTCTTTAATATGGAAATGGGCAAACTCTAAAGCATCAACCATTAATTCATTTGAAACCTCTTTAGCCCCCGCTTCAACCATAACTATGGCTTCTTCAGTCCCTGCCACTACAAGGTCTAAAAGCGATTTCTCCTTCTCGTCGTGAGAGGGATTAACTATAAATTGCCCGTCAACATAACCTACCCTTACTGCACCTACGGGGATTGTAAAGGGGATATTTGACACATAAAGTGCGCAAGACGCTGCGGTAATTGCCAAAACTTCAGGCTCGTTTTCACTGTCAAAAGAGTACACGTTTGCTATAACCTGCACTTCATTAAAAAAGTTATCAGGAAACAAAGGCCTCAAAGGCCTGTCAATTAGCCTGCTGGTTAAAACCTCTTTTGTAGAAGGCCTGCCTTCTCTCTTAAAAAACCCCCCGGGAATTTTACCCGCCGAAAAGGTGTGTTCTTTATAATCGCAAACCAGAGGGAAGAAATCAATCCCTTCCCTCGGTTCGTCCGACATACACGCCGTTACTAAAACCCTTGTATCACCGCTGCTAATCAAAATGGCACCGTCTGCCTGTTTGGCAATAATGCCGGTTTCCATGGTAATTGTCTTTCCACCTATGGAAACGCTTACCTGTTTTTTCATACTTTTTACCTGCTTTTTAATTTTTCAGATTATTTTCTTAATCCGAGTTTATTAACGATATCTCTGTACCTGTTAAAATCTTTCTTCTTAAGGTATTCAAGAAGTTTCTTTCTCTGTGAAACAAGTTTCAAAAGGCCTCTTCTTGAATGAAAATCCTTCTTGTGGATTTTAAAATGTTCGGTTAAATAGTTAATTCTCTCGGTAATTAAAGCAATCTGCACCTCGGGGGAACCCGTGTCTTTATCGTGTTTCCCGAAGGTGCCGATAATCTCCGATTTCTTTTCTTTCGTAAGCATCAGCTACCTCCATTATTTTTTATATACTCTGCCCTAACGGACAAGATAGTTTAGCATGTCTCGGAAATATTGTAAAGGGTAAGTAAGCGGAAAAACAAAGAGGCAAAACAATAAGTTTTTTTAAATTTCCCCTTTGTCTTTCCGCTAAATATTTTATTTAAATTTTAAAATCAATTTTATCCCTTGAGGCAAAAGCCGTCACCTTATTGCCGGGAAGGACCTCTCCGGATAAAATTTTGGTAGCAAGGGGGTTGAGTAGGTATTTCTGAATAACCCTCTTTAAAGGCCTTGCACCGAATTGCGGGTCATATCCTCTGTTAATAAGAAAACTATAAGCGCTCTCTTCAAGTTCAAGTGATATGTTTTGTTCAATTAACCTCTTTTCCGCCAACTTCAACTGTATCTTGATAATCTCCCTCATATGCTCTTTGCTTAACTTCTGAAAAACTACGATTTCGTCAATCCTGTTTAAAAATTCAGGCCTAAAGTTTGACTTTAACAACCCGTCAATCTGTTTTAAGATCTGTTCCCTATTTGATTCATTCATATCAAGGATCAAATCGCTGCCTATGTTTGAAGTCATTATCAACACGGTATTTTTAAAGTTCACCGTCCTTCCCTTTCCGTCTGTCAGCCTTCCGTCGTCAAGAACCTGCAAAAGAACATTTAACACATCGGGGTGCGCCTTTTCAATCTCGTCCAATAAGATAACCGAATAAGGCTGTCTCCTTACTTTTTCAGTCAAAACTCCCCCCTCATCGTAGCCTACGTATCCGGGAGGTGCCCCTATTAGCCTCGCGACCGAATGCTTTTCCATAAACTCTGACATATCAATCCGTACAAGCGCGTCTTCTGTATCAAAAAGAAATTCCGCCAGGGCCTTGGCAAGTTCTGTTTTGCCTACCCCCGTCGGACCCATAAAAATGAATGAACCTATAGGTTTAGACGGGTCCTGCAAACCTGCGCGAGACCTTCTGATAGTTTCGGCTAAAAGTGCTATTGCCTCGTCCTGCCCGACAACCCTCTTCTTCAGTATTTCTTCCATCTTAAGCAGTTTTTCCCTTTCACTTTCAAGCATCTTTGAAACGGGTATTCCCGTCCACTTTGATACGATTTCCGCAATGTCCTCGTCGTCAACCTGTTCTTTTAAAAGTTTTGATTCCGCCTGGACCTGTTTCAACTCTTCATTCGCCTGCTCAAGCATTTTTCTGGTCTCAGGCAGTTCACCGTACTGAATTTTTGCCGCTTCTTCAAAATCGCCTTTCCTTGTGTACTCTTCAAGTTTTCTTTCAAGTTCCTCTATCTTTTCTTTTAATTGCCTCACACTCATTATCTTCTCTTTTTCAAACTGCCACCTTGCAAGCAAAGCCTTTTCCTGTTCCTTTAATTCGGTTAGATGTTTCTCTATCTCTTCCAATCTTTTTCTTGAGGCGGGGTCTGTTTCCTTCTTTAAAGCCTGCTTTTCAATCTCAAGTTGCATTATCTGTCTATGCAACTGGTCAATCTCTGCAGGAACCGAATCTATTTCAATCTTTAATTTTGAGCAAGCCTCGTCTATTAAATCTATCGCCTTATCCGGTAAAAACCTGTCTGTAATATACCTATGTGAAAGTGTTGCTGCGGCAACAATGGCACTATCGGCAATCTTAATCCCGTGGTGCACCTCATACCGTTCTTTCAGCCCCCTCAATATTGAAATAGTGTCTTCTACGGTAGGCTCTTTAACCATTACAGGCTGAAACCTTCTTTCTAAAGCCGCATCTTTTTCTATATACTTTTGATATTCGTTTAATGTGGTAGCGCCTATACACCTTAACATACCCCTTGCAAGGGCAGGTTTAAGTATGTTAGCGGCGTCCATTGACCCTTCGGAGGCACCGGCACCTACAAGGGTGTGTAATTCATCAATAAAGAGTATGATGCGGCCGTCGGATTTCTCAATCTCATTGACAACAGCCTTAAGCCTTTCTTCAAATTCACCTCTAAACTTTGCTCCCGCAACCAACGAGGCCAGGTCTAACGCTACAAGTTTTTTATCCTTAAGGTTTTCGGGAACGTCTCCTTTAATAATCCTCTGTGCAATACCTTCAACAATGGCGGTTTTACCGACTCCGGGTTCCCCTATTAAAACCGGGTTGTTTTTAGTTCTTCTCGTTAAAACCTGCATAACCCTTCTAATTTCCTCGTCCCTGCCTATTACCGGGTCTAATTTTCCGCTTTCCGCAAGTTTCGTATAGTCAATACAGTACTTTTCAATAGCCTGATACTTATCTTCGGCACTCTGGTCAGTTACCTTTTGACCTCCTCTAATATCTTTAACAGCTTCCAATAAGGCCCCTTTAGTTATATTATGTTGCTTAAAGAACTCTTTTAAATAGCCGGGTTTTTCAACAACAGCCAACATCAGATGCTCTGAAGTAGTATACTCGTCACCCATACTGTCCGCAATCTCTTTTGATTTAACCAAAATTGCGTGAAAATTAGGAGAAGGCCTTCTTTCCACTCCTTCTACTTTCGGCAATGTGGAGAGTTTGCCCTCTACCTCTTTTTCAAGAACATCAACTAAAACACCCGCTTTTCGCAAAAGGGGTTTAACAATTCCGCCCTCGTGTTCAGGAAGGGATTTGACAAGGTGAAGCTCGGTAATTTCAGGATG
>JALWHA010000322.1 GCA_027038695.1 Acidobacteriota bacterium | reverse complement strand
GCTCATTACTTTTTTACAGGAGAAAAAATTTACATTAAATCTTTAAAAGGATACGAAGAAGATAATAAGGACATATTTCTTTTATTTACTTTATCCAATTCTGAAGAATTAATTAAGAAAGACAAAGAAATTGAAAACCTGCAAGATAGGATAACCATATTGGAGGAAAAAATTATACAATTTGAAAAATCTTTTGAAAACCTTAATACCAAGATTATTCAAAGTGACAAATTTGCTGTTTTTGGAGAGTTGATTCAGGGTATAGTGCACAACATAAACAACCCTTTAATGATAGTAACTTCAAGGCTTTCAATGGTAAAAACCATAGTGGAAAATTTAGATGATTCAATGGAAAAAAGAAGACTGTTAAAACATATTACAAACATAATCACTTCACTTAGAAAAATAAATGAAATAATTGATTCAGTCTTAATAAAAGCAAAAATGACAGTAGAAAGAGAAGAAAAATTGTTAAATATAAATGATATTATTAAAAGTGAACTTGAGTTTTTTAACGCTGATCTATTCTTTAAACACAAGGTAAAAACTGAGGTTACCTTTGAAAGCAATTTACCAGATGTGCGGATTAGTCAATCAGATTTTTCTCAAGTGTTGCATAATTTAATAAAAAATGCTTTAGATGCATTAAAATCATCGGCAGAGCCAAAATTATCCATAACAACATATTCTAAAAACGGATATGTATATGTTGAAATAACAGATAACGGACCGGGAGTACCCAATAAGTACAAAGAAAAGATATTTGAACAGTACTTTACAACCAAAGGCAGTAGGGGCACGGGGATAGGCCTCTATAACGCAAGAAAAATCATTGAAGAATATAACGGCGAGTTAAATCTTGTTGATTCAAAAATAGGGGCAAAATTCGTAATTAAGTTACCGTTTATAAGCGAGGAGTAATGACAAAGAAACTTATATATAACATAGGTATATTTGATTCGGGAGCCGGAGGGTTAACCGTATTAAAAAAGTTAAGACAAAATTTAAAGGGCGTTAATTTCTTTTATTTAGGGGATACCGCCAGGCTCCCTTACGGTACAAAATCTTCAGAAACCATTGTAAATTACACATTACAAAACGTTAATTTTTTAAAAACTAAAAATATAGACATATTGATTGTAGCCTGCAACACCGCGTCGGCATACTCTTTACCATATTTGAAAAAGAATTTAAAAACACCTGTGTACGGTGTTATTAAAGCTGGAGCAAATAAAGCAGTAAGTGTCAGCAAATCTAAAAGAATCGGGATTATAGGTACAAGGGCCACAATATATTCTAACGCCTACCAGGAGGCTATAAAAATGTTATGTAAGGATTGTGAAGTTTTTTCAAATCCCGCACCGTTGCTTGTACCTCTTGTAGAAGAAGGGTTAGTTGACGGGATAATCGCGGAAAATGTTGTCAATATGTACATAAAACCTATTTTAGAGAAGAAAATAGACACATTAATTTTAGGCTGCACCCACTATCCTGTAATGAAAAAAACAATTGGAAAAGTGGTGGGAGAAAAGATCAAATTAGTCGACTCGGCAACACCAATTTTAGAAAAACTAAAACGATCATTCAAATTTCCGAAAGAGGGTGATAATAGAACCGAGATCTATGTTACCGATTATCCTGAAAACTTCGGGAAGTTGAGCGAACGTTTTTTAGAAGGCAATTTTGACAAAATTGAACATATTGATTTAACAAAGTATAGGAGTTAGTAATGGAAAGGGAAAACGGAAGAAAAAGCAACGAATTAAGGGAAATCAAAATAATCCCCGATTTTTTAGAACACCCTGACGGTTCCTGCTTAATATCATTCGGAAAGACAAAGGTGATTTGCAGTGCCGTTGTCGAGGAAAAAACGCCGCCGTTTTTACAGGGAAGTGGGGAAGGGTGGGTTACAGCAGAATACGGTATGTTACCCGGTTCCACTCATACCCGAAACAGGAGAGAGGCGGTTAAGGGGAAACAATCGGGACGGACTGTTGAAATTCAGAGGCTGATAGGAAGGTCTTTGAGGGCGGTAGTTGACAGAAAACTCTTAGGAGAGAGAACCGTTTTAATTGATTGTGACGTCATTCAAGCGGACGGCGGGACAAGAACAGCCTCAATTACGGGGTCGTTTGTAGCGATGTCAATCGCAATAAAGAAATTATTAAAAGATAAATTAATAGAGAAAAACCCGATTATGGAAAATGT
>JALWHA010000321.1 GCA_027038695.1 Acidobacteriota bacterium | reverse complement strand
TAAAAAATTAGATATTTACAACTTTTTTTGTAAAAGGCCCGAATGCGTCACAAGTGTTTTATTTTCTGTGCGTTATGCAATAAAAATTTTTAACAGTTTTTTAAAAATGAAAATGTTGTTTGGGGCAATGTTCTTGAAGTAAAAAAAAGGGGGCTTGAAGCCCCCGTAGGTTAGACTTTTGGAATTTCTGTTCCTAAAACATATTTTTCAAAGAATGGAGTCCAGTCTGTTTTTGTGATTGCGTTTAGTATGCCGATTAAGTCTTTTGTGTAGATGTAGTCAAAGTCTGAATTTTTAAGGATTGCCCTTATAAAGAGCACAAACATTCTGTCTCCCTGCTTTTTCCCGTATTTTTCCTGTAGTTTAAGCCTTATGGCGTGAATTACCAGTGGCCCTTTGTTGTATATTAGTTTCCACCTGTCTAAGTAGTCTCTGTCTTTTTCCCCGGATAGATCCTGTGCAAAGAATAGCACGCTGCCTTTGTTGAGCATTTTTGTCTGGGTGTACCAGTTTTTCACCATTCTTTTGAAAGCCTTTTCTCCCTTTTTTCTGCTCTTGTTCACCGCTTTTATACACAGAGCGGAGGAGTATTGAGCAAGCGCTTCGGATATCCACATCTCTTTTGCATTTGGAATTTTTGCAACATGTCCCCAGTATGCGTGGGATATTTCGTGAACAAACCTCTGGTTTACCCCTTCTGAGAATAGCATTGATAGGTAATCCCTTAAAGGAGAGAATGCTTCCTGAGTGATGAATATCAATCCGGGAGGTGCCTGGCCAAAACCCCAGCTGTTTACTTCAACAATCTGTTGATTTTTGAATGGGTAAGGGTAACCGAATACCTGTGAATAGTAATTCTCTGCAACAAAGAAGTTGTTTGCAAGCCTTAATGCATGCTTTTTCTTTGCCATTGCGTAGGAGGCTACAGTACATTTGTACCCGTTGTACTCTTTTGTGTATACATGGTATTTGCCTGCTGCAATAACAGGGAATTGAACTTCGTTGTCAATTGAGGTTTTTAAATAATTGTAGTTTCCTTCTTCGCCTTTGTCCTCAATGTTTCCGCTTGCAAATATTGAATAGGGTTTTGGCGCTTTTACCGTGATTTCAAATGAAGATTTTTCTTTGCTTAAATCAGGCTGTGGATACCATGCGTAAGTTCCCAGTGAAAAATAGTTGTCACCGTTCGGGTGAATGGCTATATCCCCTTCACAAACAACCTCAACGTTTACAAAATCTCCTGTGTTAAATGGTTTTCCTAAATCTACAAATAAACGTCCCTGTTTGTGAAGAAAATCTGCCTCTTTCCCGTTAACCTTTACGCTTTTAACGTGGTAATACCTAAATTCATCGGAATACCTTGACGAAATCAGGTTAGTTATTAACCCTTTCAGATTGTTTCTGTTAATCCTTACCCGTTGTTTTGATTTAACAATTAAATGTTCCCCTTTATCGTTGAAAACATTTAACTTTGTATCAACAACGGTAAATATGGGGTTGTCCTTGTCAAACCATGAATTTTTTAAGGTTTTTGAGGTTAATTCCGCAACATAGTAATTGCCTTTTAAATCCACGTTGTTTGAATTAAAAGGCATAACAGCATACATCTCTTCGGTAAGGTTGTCAAACGGATCAATAAAATAAAAAAGATTTTTCCCTCGTGATTGAACATAAACGCTTACCACTCCCGAACCGGGAAAAATTTTGCTATACAGAGAAGAAATGGAAGGTGTATCGCCTAAAATGCCCTTAAAAACCTTTTTTACCCTTGAAGGAAAAGGTACCATGCTATCGCCCTTTTTATTTTCCAGACCCTTTGCTATCTTACCGCTCCAGATAAAAACCCATTTAGCGTCTGCAATGAAAGACATAGTCCCGTTTTTAACATCAGGCTTACTTCCGAATGTATTAATGAAATTTCTCTTTGCTACAGGTAGAAAATACTTATCGTCGAATTTATAAGTACAACCGCAATTTTGAACGGCAATGCCCACAGGCTCTTTTCCTGCAAGCATTAGGTAAACTTTGCTTTCAGGTTTAATATTAACGGTTAAATCCGCAACCTTGAAACTCCTGGTTGTTAAATTAAGTTGAATCAATTTGGGATAAGTGGCCTGTTTGTAAAAGTTTTCCAAATTTCCTGCACTAACCAAAATAGAAAAAAACAAAAGAAAAAAAACGAATTTTGACTTTCTAAACATCAACACCCCCGCTAAAATCTCACCCCGAAAT
>JALWHA010000320.1:377-2234 GCA_027038695.1 Acidobacteriota bacterium | reverse complement strand
TGCCTCTTTGTGATTGTAAGCCTTGTCAATTAAAATTTTACCCATTTTATCACCCCGTAATTTCTTCTTTCTGTTTTAAAACAACCATTGCTTCAATTATCATCCATACTTCAAGTATAAAAACTGCGATGCCTATCAAAAGTAACAGTATATTATGCTTCTTAAAAAAATCAAGGATATTGTACAACATTGCAAACCCTGTCATTAAAACCATAAAAGCCATAGGGGTTGCAACATAGAAAACAGAAGCCTTTTTTTTCTTCAAATAAACCGTAATTATGAGCAAGGCAAGGCCTGCAAGCAACTGGTTTACAGAGCCAAAGAGAGGCCACAAAATCAAAGCACCCTTGCCTCCTTTGTTTGAAAAGGCAAGCAAAGCGGCTGTTGCAACCGCAATAAATGTAGCAAAATATTTATTTGAAAGAGGTTTAACCTTGTAATCTAACGCAAGTTCGGAAATTACATACCTTTGAATCCTTGCGGCAGTATCCAGAGTGGTATTTGCAAAAGAAACAAGGAATACCCCCAAAATAGTTGCCGAAAGGTTTTTAGGTATCCCTAACTTCTCAATCATATTTACGGCACCTGTTACAAAGGCTGAAAGTTTTGCACCCAACCCTTTTAAAGCAGTCCACGAAAGGTAATGGTGCATATAGGCTGCTTTGCCTGTTAAAACCGCACCGTCTGAACCGACTGTTCCCAAACCTATCCCCGCAATACAGGCGACAATTACCAGAGTAGCAAGAAAGCCTTCGGCAAGCATACCGCCGTATCCTATAAAAACAGCATCACTTTCCTTCTCTATCTGTTTTGAAGTTGTCCCCGAAGCAACAAGGGAATGGAACCCTGAAATAGCACCGCAGGCAATAATTATGAAAAGAAACGGGAATATAGGGGGAGCGCCCTGAGGGTGCAGCCTCAATGCAGGAGCAACGATTTTAGGATGTGCAACAAAAACTGCAAGAGCCATTAACACGAGTATTAAAATCAACTGCAATGCGTTTATAAAATCCCTCGGCTGCAAAAGAACCCAGACAGGTAGAACCGAGGCTATAAAACAGTAAATAAAGAGAATAATTATCCAGACTTCCTGTCCGCTTAAGCCGAACATTGCATGGATTTTAATCGGATAGTATGTCCCGAAATAGATTGTTATGTACATCAGAATAATGGCAATGATTGAAGCCACATAAATATTGCCGTTTTTCTTGTAAACATAGTACCCCACCCCCGTTGAGATAGGGATTTGTAGCCAGACAGGTAGAACAGAGCCGGGATACATTGTAAAAAGTATGGCAATAATGAGTGCAAAAACAGCAATTACCATCCACAACTCAAAGAAAATAATAAACAAAAACAAAAGCCTTGTCCTTCTGTTAACAAGCCTTGTGGTAATCTCCCCTATTGAATAGCCTTTATTCCTCATTGAAACGACAATAGAGCCTAAATCGTGAATAGCACCCATAAATATAGAGCCTAAAATAACCCACAGCAAAGCGGGGATAACCCCCCATATTACCGCTATAGTTGGGCCGACAATAGGTCCCAACCCTGCAATTGATGTAAAGTGGTGGCCAAAAAGCACCTCTTTTTTTGTAGGGATATAGTCTATGTTGTCTCTTAAAAAGTTTGCAGGGGTTATATTTTCGTCATTTAAACCAAAGAGCTTTCTTCCTAAAAACTTTCCATAGATATGGTAAGCAAGAATGTAAAGAATAAACGTGAGGGCAACAATGGCAATTGAGTTCATTTCATCCCCCTTTTCAAAGTTACATTCAGTTTATTTTACTTTATCAAAACCGAATAATAAAGAGATAAAAGGGGTGGGGAGTGAGTGTCCCGTATCCTGTCCTGAAA
>JALWHA010000320.1:0-367 GCA_027038695.1 Acidobacteriota bacterium | reverse complement strand
AGTCAAGCCCCAGAGGCCAAATCTCCGAGGTCTGTGCCTCAATTTTGATAAAATAGGCAGTGAGAAATTTCCATAAAGCAGAGTTCGCATGAAATGATATGAAACATTTTACCGTAAAAATTCAAAAAAACTATAATGCGGAATTGATCTGCACTCTAAAAAAAGTTTTATCTATCTGTTAAACCAGGAGGGAGAAAAGGTTATCCTTTTTTGAGCCTTTTATTGAAGACAACGAAATTTACCTGGCAATTGAAGTGGGGTTACCTTTGAATCAGGCGATTCCATTTGAGTCGGAACACACTTAACATGCTAAATAGCAAAGGCAAACTGATGAATAGATAACCTTTAAACCAAATGGAAAGAAAGG
>JALWHA010000319.1 GCA_027038695.1 Acidobacteriota bacterium | reverse complement strand
AGGAAATTCTCTGGGGAGTTTTTTTGTTCGACTTTCTGAAAGAGATTTTGTCAATTCGGTAGATTTGCTTCTTGTTTTAGGAGGAGACGGAACCCTTTTGTCTTCTGTCAGGCTTTTAAAGGGAAAGCAAATCCCGATTTTAGGGGTAAATTTAGGCAGTCTCGGTTTTCTTACTATTGTCCAAGTGGAAGAGTTTGAGGATGCTTTAACCAATACTCTTCAGGGGAACTATCAAATTGACGAAAGGCTTATGCTTCAGGGAATTATCTACGACGAAAACGGAAAGGTTATTGTAGAAGAGCATGTTTTAAACGATGTTGTTGTTAACAAAGCGGCGTTGGCTAGAATTATGGATTTAAGGTTAATGATTGACGGCGATTTTGTGTCGGATTATAAGTCAGACGGGCTAATAATATCCACTCCGACAGGCTCTACCGCTTATTCTTTAGCTGCAGGAGGAGCTATTATATTCCCGTCTACAAATGTTCTTGCCATAACCCCTATATGTCCCCATTCTTTGACAAACAGGCCTATTATTATCGGTTCTGATTCGGAAATTGAGGTTTCCCTTAATAAGATGCATACCGATATTTTTATAACCTTTGACGGGCAGAAGGGTTACAAGTTTTCTTCACAACATATGCTTAAAGTAAAAAAATCCGAGAGGAAGGCATTGTTAATTGATCCGAAATTAAAGAATTATTTTGAGGTATTAAAAGAAAAACTTAAATGGGGAGAAAGGTAAGAGGTGAATTATGAAAACCTTTAATATTGTTCCTAATATCCCTCCTGAATTGGAACCTTTAAAAGAGATTAGTTATAATCTGTGGCATGTATGGAACCCTGATGCTATTACTTTATTTATGAGAATTGACAGAAAGTTGTGGGAATCCTGCAATCATAACCCTGTTTTAATGTTAGGAAGGCTTAGCCAGGAGAAATTAAACGAACTTGTTCACGACGAAGGCTTTATGCTTTTTCTTGAAAAGGTTTACTCTGATTTTAGGCGTTATGTAGACAACAAAAACTTTTTTCAATACTCGTTAGGGGTGAACAATGATTTTAAAATCGCGTACTTTTCTGCTGAATTCGGTATAAACGACTCAATACCCAATTATTCGGGCGGTTTAGGAGTGCTTGCGGGAGACCATTTGAAGTCGTCTTCCGACTTAAATATTCCATTAATAGGGATAGGCTTAATGTATCAGCAGGGGTATTTCAGGCAGTATTTAACTCCTGACGGGTGGCAGCAGGAAACCTATCCTGAAAATGATTTTCACAATATGCCTATGAAGTTGGTTAAGAACGGAGACGGGAACCCGTTAACCGTTTCGGTAAAAGTCGGTGATAGAAATGTTTATGTTAGAGTGTGGAAGTTGAAAGTGGGGAGGGTTTCAGTTTATATGCTTGATACAAACAATCAGATGAATTCCGAAGAAGACAGAAAGATAACGGACCAACTTTACGGCGGAGATATCGAGCACAGGATTCAACAGGAGATTATTTTGGGAATAGGGGGGGTAAGGGTACTTGACGCTTTAGGTATTAAACCTGCTGTTTTTCATTTAAACGAAGGGCATTCGGCTTTCGCTACATTTGAAAGAATCAGGCTTCTTGTTGAAAAGCACGGGCTTACTTTTGAAGAAGCAAGGCTTTTTGTACAGCATACCACTGTTTTTACCACTCATACCCCTGTGCCTGCGGGAAATGATGTTTTTCCTCCTGATTTAATTTATAGGTATTTTTCGGTTTATATTTCTGAATTAGGGCTTTCACAAGAGCAATTTTTAAGTTTCGGGAGGGTTAACCCTTTTGATACTAATGAAGGTTTTTGTATGACTGTTCTTGCTTTGAAAAATTCCGCTTTTGCAAACGGGGTTAGCAAGTTGCACGGAAAGGTTTCAAGAAATATGTGGAAGGGTTTATTTCCTCACATTGATGTTGAAGAAGTGCCAATAAAATACATTACAAACGGTGTTCATATACCTTCCTGGATTTCGCTTGATTTAGCCACCCTGTATTCAAGGTATTTAGGTCCTCAATGGTCTGAAGACCCTGATAACGAGAAGATCTGGGAAAGGGCTCTTGATATCCCTGACGAAGAGTTGTGGAGAACACACGAAAGAAGAAGGGAAAGACTTGTTGCTTTTGTTAGGAGGAGATTGGTTAAGTGTTTAAAGAAAAAGGGTGCCAGGCAGAGTGAGATAATGAAAGCAAAGCAGGTTTTAGACCCTGAGGCGCTTACTATAGGTTTTGCAAGAAGATTTGCGACATATAAAAGGGCTTATCTTATCTTTAAAGACCCTGATAGGCTTGATAAAATTCTAAATAACCAGGGCAGGCCTGTGCAGATAATTATTGCGGGGAAAGCACATCCTAAAGATATGGCGGGGAAAGAGATAATTAAAAAGATTGTCCAGATTGCGAGGGAAGAAAGGTTTCGGAAGAAAGTGGTCTTTTTGGAAGATTATGACATAAATATTGCAAGATATCTTGTACAGGGGGTTGACCTCTGGCTGAATAACCCGAGAAGGCCTTTGGAAGCCTCCGGGACAAGCGGAATGAAGGCATCGGCAAACGCAGGTTTAAATTTAAGCGTTCTGGACGGTTGGTGGGACGAGGCTTATAACGGAGAAAACGGTTGGGCTATAGGTAGCGGGGAAGAGTATGAAGATGTGGATTATCAAGATGATATTGAAAGCAGGGCTATATACGATTTACTTGAAAAAGAGATCGTTCCTTTGTTTTATGCAAGGCAAGACGATAAATTGCCTGTAGAGTGGATTGAAAGAATGAAAATTAACCTTAAGACAATCTGCGGTTTTTTTAATACCCACAGAATGGTTGAAGACTATATGGAAAAGTTTTACCTGAAAGGTGCTAACCATTTCTTTAATTTAGGTGAAAACAATTTTGAAGGGTTAAAAAACCTTCTTAAATGGAAAAGAAAGGTTGATTCAGGATGGTATAGTGTAAATATTCTGGAAAGCGAGTTTTTAGGCGACAGGGAAAGTCCTATAAAAACTCCTTTAGGTTGCAAGGTAAGGGTAGACCTTGCCGGGTTAAATCCTGAAGACGTAATTGTTGAGGCGTATTTCGGGAAACTTGACGCAAACGGAAATATGCTTGATTTTGAAACTGTTAAACTTGAAAATGTAGTGAATATTGAAAATACTGTCTATGAATTTTCAGGGGAAATTGTTGTTGATAAAACAGGAAGGTTTGGTATCAGGTTCAGGGTAAGGCCTGTAAATATTAATTTGGAAGAATCACTTACTCTGACTTATATTAAGTGGGATGATTAAATATATTGAAAAAAATGAGTAAAATTGTTATATTTTTAATAGAATACAAATGGGAGGTAATATGATCAAACTAAGCGAAGAACAAATTAAGGAAATTCTTTACAACGAGAACCATGAGTTTAAACAACTGAAAGATAAACACGCAAGTTTTGAAACAAGGCTTCAGGAATTGTTGAAAAAAAGCAGATTATCCAATGAAGAAGAACTGGAACTGCATGATATAAAGAAACAAAAGCTAATCCTTAAAGATAAAATGTATCAAATGATTAGGGAGTATAAACAACAGAATTAGAGAATAAAAAATATTCTAAAAGGGGATAATTTGACCAGTAAAAATCCGCGAAAAGGGGCGTATATTTTACCCAGTCTTTTCACTATTTCTAACCTCTTTTTCGGCTTTTCGGCGGTGTTATTTGCCGAACGAGGGAGTTATCGGTTAGCGTGTCTGTTTGTATTTATTGCCGCAATAATGGATATGCTTGACGGTAGAATTGCAAGGTTAACGGGTACTGAATCTCAATTCGGGGCTGAACTTGATTCAATAGTAGATGTTGTTTCTTTCGGAGTGGCGCCTGCTTTTATCTTTTTCCATTGGGGTTTTTCCGGTTTTTCTAAAATAGGATCTGATCTTTTTCTGCAAAGGTTGGGGTGGGCGGCCGCTTTTGTTTACGTTAGTTGTGGTGCCTTAAGGCTTGCCAGGTTCAATATTCAGAAAAATATCGTTGATTCAAGATTTTTTGTAGGGGTGCCTATACCGATAGCTGCTATTTTTACAATTTCAATAGTTTTAAGGTTTCCTGAACCGATTAAATCACCGTTGTTTAGTTATATTGTTGCAATGATGGTGATTTTTGTTGCTTTATTAATGGTTTCCAAGATAAAATACTATAGTTTTAAAAAAACTAAAATGAAAAAAGAAAAGCCGTACTCTTTTGTTATTGTGATAATTATTATTTTTGCCGGGCTTGTCATTGCACCGGCTACAATTTTGTTATTGTTTACCTTTTTTTATCTGCTCCATCCTTTTATCTTAAGAAATGGAAAGCATAAAGATGACGCTGTTAAAAAAACTGCCGCGACTTCAGAATAAAATATTTTTTATCAATAGGTTATCTTGCAAAATTTATTTAATTTTTTTATATTCTTATTAAGATAATAGCGGGAGGTCAAAATGCTTAATAAAATTATTTTATTTATCGAAACACATATAGACAATTTTGCCAGAGCATTCGCGAAAGAGGTAGCCAAATCAAAGTATCTGGATAGGTATAAAGGTTTTGAAGAAAACGAATTGACATCAAGAGGCAAATTATTTTTTCAAAACCTTGTTAAATGGTTAAAGGAGGAGATGCCCCATAAAGAGGTAGGGAAATATTTTGTTAAAGTGGGGAAACAGAGATATGAAGAAGGTTTTCCCCTTTGTGAAGTAATTTATGCTGTTTTTCTTATTAAAAATATATTCTGGAAGAAGATTAAAGAAGAAGGTTTTTTATCGTCAGCTCTTGAACTGTATATTGCGGTTGAAACCTTAAAAAAAGCTTATGACTTTTTTGATGTAGGTGCTTTTTATATCGTAAGAGGTTATGAAGAAGCGATGTTTCACGAGTTGGGAACCATGGGTAAACTTTCTGAAGACGATTTGAGAAAAGTGTTTTTCCCCGGTTCATTTAAAAACGACGAATTGATGGAAAAAATCTCCTATAAACATATTCCTTTTTTTGATTGGAAATGGTAAAAAAAAGAGGGCGTTAAGCCCTCTTTTTAATCCATTTGCTCTTATAAATTTAATCAAAACTTGCGCAGGCTTCAGCAGTGCTATCAAATACCTCAAATATTGAGATTAAGGTTGTTAATTGAAGCAAGTCATGTACTTTTGTGTTGAGCTTTGCAAGTTTAAGCTCCCCGCCCTGTTTTTTGACGGTAGTATATGCGCTTGCAAGTTCGCCTACTCCCGACGAATCCATATAGGAAACTTTGTGCATGTCAACTACAATTTTCTTTTTTCCCTGTTCTAATAATTCCTTAATTGTGTTTCTTAAGGCAACATCTCCTTCACCTATTGTTATTTTACCGTCAATCTCTACAACAACCACGTTCCCTACGTCTCTTGTTTTTATTTTCATTTGATACCTCCTAAAATAACTTTATACCTATATTAACGAAAAAAGAAACTTTATGTTTCATACAAATTAAATTTTTGGAAAAATAGGTTTTATGTCAACCGGTACATCTTTCAATTTATCAAGTGCTTTTTTTACTTCAGGCTTGAGTACTTTGTATGTGTTTACAAATTGCTTTGTTTTTTCATAATCCCCAGTCGCCTGAAGCATTAACAGTTCGTGAGCAAGCCTGGTAAACCCGTCTTTCGCTTTATCAAGGTTAACAGAGAATTTTTCTGTTTTGGTGTTGTAATTTATTACACCTAATTCTCTCAAATAATTGAAAATAATGATATTCCCACCACCATGTGCTTCGTTTATGCCGAACCTGATAGACCTGAAAATCCCTCCGATAAAGGTTGTAACAAGTTGCCTGTCAAACCCTTTCGGGAAAATACCTTTATCAGTTAGGAAAAAACCGTTATAAACACCTAAAACGTCCGCTTTTGCTTCTTCAATAGTTGAGTAATACTCTTTTAACTCTTTATTTACAGTTGTCTTTTTGCCGTCTTTGGTGATTATCCCCGGCCCTAATCCGTGAGAAATTTCATGTAATAGGGTGTGTGTAAAGTATGCATCAAATGAAACATTCTTCAATGTATTTTCAGACAAAACAGTGTTTGCAATAGGAATCCAGCACATCTTATACTTCGCCTCTGCAACATTTTTTAGCAGAACTTTTTTGGAACCCTTTGCTTCCCTTACCCTTTCGTCATTAGGAAGGTTAAATGCTGTTGTTTGCACTCCCGCTCCCGCGTCACCGCCGCAGTAAACCTCATAAACAACGGAAATCGGTGAAGATGAACCTCTGTTGAAATTTTTATACATACCGGGTATAGGAAGGTTTCTCTCCATATCAATAAGGTATTTTGCGATTGTTTTAAGTTTTTTGCTTTCAACAGGGTCTTTAACCGTGACAAATGATTCAAAAGATGCTTTATAACCGAAAAGTCCGTCTTCATACACCTCATAGGGTCCTATTACAACCTCTATAGCATTGTCTTTCATATCCATCCACGCAAGGTCTGATTCAAAGTAATCGTTTGAGAGGAATGCTTCAGCCCTTAAATTCAGGTATTTTTTTACGGTGGGGTTTTCGCAAGTTTCACCAGCCTCTTTTAGTAATTTTGCCGCTTTTTCAAGAAAAGGCTTGTATTCCTCGCTGTATGGGATTGAAACAAGTTTTCCCTCTTTGTCTCTTCTGATAACGGTAAAGTTTGAAGTAAATTTTTCCTCTTTTTCAGGGTGTTCTTTCAGGAAATTTTCAAACTCTTCCTTTGTCATATCTTCAGGGTAAAAGTTTGCCCCTGAAGGTTTTTTGTTAACCCCTTCAATAAAGGGTTTGTCGTGTTCAAGCCTGTTAAAAGGCCCGTAATAGATGTTGAAAAGTTCAAGTTCTTTTTTTGACAAT
>JALWHA010000318.1 GCA_027038695.1 Acidobacteriota bacterium | reverse complement strand
AACAGACAGCTTTAGCACCCTGTTTATCCTCTCGGAAAGGCCGGTGCAAGTTGGAGTTTAAATCCCCACCTGTGTCTGATAGGTTAATTGTAGCACAAATATCTTGATGGTTGACATACTTAAATCGTAAAAAAAATCAACAGTATTAAAATTTTGTTGGGATTTTTTTAATAATAAAACAGTGGAATTGGTTTTGCTTTTGTTGTAAGATAAATAAAAAATAAAGGTTGGGGAAAATGGTGATTGTGAAATTTGAAAGGCTTGATGATTTTTGGACAGAGAAGGATGATAGCATAAAGATAGATTTTTCATTTGACCTGTTAGGCGTAATGGTGATATGGCGTTTGTTTGCGCAGGAAATATTTGGTTATAAAATTACCACTGTTGCAAGAAATATGAAATATTACCAGATAAACCTATTTAACCTTTCAACTATATGGAAAGTCTTTCAGGATGAAGCAATCAAAAATAAAGTTGCAAAACTTTATAACGGAAAAGACAGTAAGTTCAGGGATGATTTAATAATTTTTTTAGAAAATTTGCTTGTCTGGTGCTTTTCTGAAAAAAATAAAAAATGTTCTAAAGACAGTAAAGAATTTAGTGTACCTGGTTTGTCCAAATTCAATAAAAGTGGAGATGAGTATAAGGATAAGTGTATTGTGCATTTTGGTGAAGAATACGATAAATTTCAAATTCTTACAAGGCAGATTCAATTGGGTATTAGCGGCAGGCATAAATCACCATTCAGGGAAATGAAATTGGATTATGATAATGTTTTTATTGAAAATTCCGAGTGGAAAGAAGCGTTTGAGAAAGTAAGAAATAGTTATGGTAATTATGATGATTATGTCGGAAAAATAATAAACTTTTTAAAAGGAAAAGAGTTAGGGTGTATCAAGTATGATGATGTTCTGGGCGAAATTTGTGAACATTTATGTGGTTTTTTTTCAGGTTCTCAGCAAAGTGATAATGAGATAAAGGATTTCCTGTTAGAGAAGATGGGATTAACAAAGGGTGTTGCCAGAGAGTTGTTTGAGGTTGTTAGGGGGAATATGAGCAAAACTCCCAGAGAAGTATTTCTTGAAGTTTTAAACAAAATAAAAGAAACAGACAGTTTTGAAGGGGAAGAAGCAAAAATAGAAAATATTGTAGAGTTGGAAGAATTTTTAGCCCCTATACAGCATGTGTTTGACGCATTGATTGAAACAAGCAATGATGATTTATCAGATTACCAAAAATTAGAGAATAAAATAACAAAAATAGATATACAAATTGATAACAAGGTGTTGAAAAAAGTATTGGAACACTCTGAAACGGCAAGGGAAAGGCTTAATAAGTTGAAGGATGTGGTAAAAGGTGAAGAAAAAATAAAAAAATTAATTGAATACCATAATGAGGTGCAGGAAGAAAGAGGGTCTGTATCGTGGATAAGGTTGGACAGCAACAACAAAATAAAAAGAGTGAGATATAAGCCTCTACAAACCCTTGATGAATGGTTAAAAAAGGCCGAAGAGGAAAAATTATTTGAAAAGTGGAAAAACGACTATTACATTTCAAGCATTAAGACTGTTATTCAAACTATGTGAATGTGAGGAATTATGAAGGTATTGGAAAAGTTCAAGGAATTGGTGGCTGGTTTGGAAGTTTCCCATGCATGGTTTACAACTTTTTCTTTCAGCCCTTCTTTTTTTGAAAAGTATGTTCTTTCCGCTCTTTGTGATGTTGAACCTGACAATTTGCGAAGCCTGGAAAGTTATGAAGAGATAAATGAAAGATTGAAGCACATAAATGTAAAGGTATTCTATGACCCTTCTGGCTTGAATGTTGTTGAAGTGAAGAAGACAACTTGCGATTTTATCCCTGTTCATTGCGGGTTAGAATCGCTGAAAAATATGAAGGGAATTTTCCATCCCAAAGTCTACCTTTTGTTGGGAAACGATAAGAAAAGTAAGAAATTTAAAGCGTATTTAATGACAGGTTCAGTTAATTTAACCCACCAGGCCTGGGGACTGAACAGGGAAACTCTGTTTTTTGCTGAGGTGGATAGAAAAAACGGGAAAAGAGTTAATGAGTTTTTTACGAAAATTTACAGCGGGGAAGACAAATTGCCTTATAAATGGTATGAAAAATTGGAAAAGGAAAGCTCTGAGTGGGAATTTAAATACACCGTTGCTGAGGGAAATTCAGAGGAAAAGGTTTTATTTGGTGAATTCCATAATGACCAAAACTTGTTTGTCT
>JALWHA010000317.1:892-6889 GCA_027038695.1 Acidobacteriota bacterium | reverse complement strand
CCTGATTTTAGAATAGCAGATCTTTTAAGGGATTCAAAATTATTGGAAAGGGCGAGAACTCTTGCCAGAGAGTATGTTTACTCAGGGAAAGCGGAGTTTAAAAACTCTAAAAAATGGAAAGAAAAGTTTGGTAAAGCACTTGTTTAGAATCGGGTTAAATGTGATAAACTAATAATTAAGATGATAGAAATTGAAATAGATAACGGAATTACAATTGAGGTAAAACAGTTTGAACAGGAGAGGGTTTTAATAGGAAGAAGTTCCGAATGCGACCTTGTTTTGTCTTCACCTAACGTATCACGCAAACATGCGTTGATAGAGAAAAGAGACGGGCATCACTTCTATATAAAAGACCTCGGTAGCAAGAACGGGATATATTATGCAGGCAAAAGGGTGGAAGACTTGATTTTAAAAAAAACGACAAAGTTAACAGTAGGGCCTTTCGTTATAACGGTGAAAATAGATTCCATGCCGGAAGAAACAAGCGAAAAAGACTTTACTGACAGTTCTTTTGTAAAGGATATAGGAGAATTAACTCACTCAAGAAAAGATTTGATAGATGTTTTTGCAAAAATAGGAAAACTTTTAATCTATGAAACGGATTTGAGAAAGATATGCGAAAGTTTACTCGGGGTTATAGAAGAAAGAATTGATTTCTCGAGGGGGATTCTGCTTTTATGGGATTCTTCAAAAAAACAACTCGTTCCGTATGGAGTCAAGATTAAAGGCGGAGGCCAATATTCCAATCCGGAAAGTTTATTTTCTTCAACAATAACAAAGAAAGCTTTTTTTGAAAAAGTCGGAATTTTAACTACAAACGCAATGATAGACCCGAGGTTTAGCGGGAAACAAAGCATAGTCATTCAAGGTATTCGTTCCGCTTTATGCGTACCTCTATGGGATAAAGATAAAACAATAGGAGTAATTTACCTTGACGCTTTATTAAAAGAAAAACTTTACACACAGGATGATTTAAAAATTTTATCCGTGTTGGCGTCATTTGCGGCAATAGGGATTGAACAGGTCAGGCTTTTTAACGAAATGAAGAAACAGATGCAGATCAGGGAAAGGTTGTCCCGTTATCATTCTCCTTCGGTCGTTTCAAAATTGATTGAAGAAACAGCAACAGGTTCTTTAAATATGGAAGAAGTAGAGGCCTCCATTATTTTTGCGGATATAGTTAATTTTACCTCAATGTCAAGAAAATTGTCTCCTTCAGATATAGCGTCTATGTTAAACAGTTTTTTTTCTAAAATGACGGATATTGTTTTCAAATACGAAGGAACATTGGATAAATTTATAGGGGACTGTGTAATGGCTGTTTTCGGGGCTCCTAACAAAATGGAAGACCATGCCGAGAGGGCGGTCAAAGCTGCTATTGAAATGCAACAAAGCCTTTCCTCCTTTAATAAAGAGACAGGGTATAACTTAAAGATAAAAATAGGTATAAATTCAGGAAAGGTTGTTGCGGGAGACGTAGGCTCATACAAAAGGGTTGATTACACCGTGTTAGGCGATACCGTAAATATAGCATCAAGGCTTGAATCACGCGCATGCTTACCCGGGGAGATAGTGATCGGTGAAAATTGCTATAATTTTGTTAAAAATAAGTTTAAAATTGAATTAAAAGGAGAGAGAAAGGTCAAAGGAATAGAAAAAAAATTGAAGGTTTATAAGGTTTTATACCATGAAATTTGATTTTAAGAAGTATGAAAAACTTTTAAAATTAGAATTTTTTAAAAAGATTTTTCTAAAATACTCTATTAAAAAGGTGTTATTGGTTATATCAATTATTCTTGCTATTGCTCCGTTAATTATATCCGATTTTATTTTGATTAAGATTGCCGAGAAAAACCTTCTTTTAAATCAGAGACAAACACATACAACCGTATCCTGGTTGATAGCGAATCAGACGGAAAAATTTTTGCGCATAATGGAAAGTAAGGTTGAAGCGGTTAAAACTACTATTATCTTTAACTCAATAGACAGAAGTTTGCCTGATATAATCTCTCTTTTAGACGAAAGGAAGACGCTTATTAATTTTTTAGAAAACACTCCTGAGATTGATTACATACTTATAAAAGACACAAACGGCCGACGTGCTTTTGCTTTAAACACAGACTTTGCTACTAAAAAGGCGTTAGACGAAAAGTTAGATCTTTACCTGATAAACTGTCTTCATGAAAACAGAGAGATAAAGTCACCTCCGATATTTTTAAACCAATATTTCAAATACTATCTGTTTTTCGTTTACCCGGTCAATGTGGGGGAGAGTAGAGGAGTAATCGCAATTGCGGTGAATATGGACAATGTTTTTTCAAACCTTAAAGTTAAGCTTCCAAAAGGCTATAATTTCTTAATCGTTGACAAAAACGGAAGTATTATAGGAGCAAAAAACACAACCCTTGTCGGGGATAAACTAAATATAAAAAACTTTAATTCATTGCAGGATAAATTGGTTTTTGATACATTCCAGGGGAAAAAGATCATAGCGTCTTCAAGTTTGGTTCCCGGTTTCGATATGAGCGTGATAACCTATATCCCTAAACAAGTCGCCTATCGTTACGTAAAAAAAATGAAAAAACAAACAATAACTTTCGGTGTTCTTGCAATTTTATTTGCATCTATTTTAAGTATCTTCCTTTCAAACTCTTTCCATGAACCTATAAAAGACCTAATAAACGTTACCGAAAAGATCTCAAAGAGAAACTTCAGTGTGAGAGCCAACGTTGTAGGTTCAAATGAAATAACCGTGTTGGCGAAAAGGATCAATTTTACTGTTGAGGAAATTGAGACCTATATAAAAAGACTTGAATCCTTAATAAGGTATAATAAACGTCTATTTATATCAACAATTACCGCTTTGGCCGCAGCAATAGACGCAAAAGACGAATACACCCGAGGGCATTCCGAAAGGGTTACAAAGTTTTCGGTTATTATAGGAAAATATTTAGGATTGAACGCGATTGAGCTTGAAAGAATTAAAGTTGCCGGATTGCTGCATGATATAGGAAAGATAGGGATTGACGATAAAATATTAAGAAAGCCCGGTATTTTGACGGCAGAGGAATTTGAAGAAATGAAAAAGCACCCTGTTATAGGATACAATATTCTTGCCCCTATTAAAGAGTTAAAAGAAATAAATAAAGGAGTGAAATATCACCATGAAAAATGGGACGGAAGCGGTTATCCTGAAGGGTTAAAAGGAGATAAAATACCGTTGATAGCAAGAATAATAGCGGTGGCTGACACTTTTGACGCTATGACTTCCAGAAGGCCTTATCAAGATCCGATGGAGCCTGAATTCGTAAGGGATAAAATTACCGATTTTGCGGGAATCAGATATGACAGAAGGGTTGTTATGGCATTTGTCAAGGCGTTTAATAAAGGGGAGTTTGACGAGTTATTAAATGAATCCGATGAGAATGAAAAGGATAAAGAAACAAAAAATCAAAATGCTAAACAGCAAGATAATAAAAAAGAAAATAAAGGAGAAAAAAGATGAAGAAGTTAACCGTCATAATTTTATCATTAACACTTATTCTTATAGGTTGTGCACACAAAACCCCCGAAACTCAGTTAGAACAACAGCAGGGACCTGATTTCAGGGATGCCTATGTTAACTATCAAAAAGGGGTTTTGTTATTAAAGAAAAAAGAATATTCAATGGCTGTGAATTTTTTACAGACAGCCATTCAAAAAGAGCCTAAGAATGCTCAGTATTGGAATGCGTTAGGCCTTGCGTTAAGCGGGATGGGGGAATATGAAGATGCTATAGACGCTTTCCATAAAGCACTACAGTATAATCCGGAATTAACCGATATACATAATACTTTAGGTGTGATTTATACACAAATGGGGAAATATGATTTAGCTTTAAAAGAGTACAGAGAGGTTTTAAAAGACAAAACATACCCTACGCCTCATTTTGTTTATTTCAATATAGGATTATTAAAAGAAAAACAAAAAAAATACGATGAAGCCATTGCCGCTTTTGAGCAAACAATATCCTTAAAAAAAGATTTTTATAGAGTTTACGCTCCTTTAGCTCAACTTTATTATAAAAAGGGAAGGTATGCGGATTGTTTAAACGCAATAAAAAAGGCTGAAAAACAATTTCCCAATAATGATTCTCTTTTATTGCTTGAAGCTAAAGCAAATTATATGCTAAATAATTTTGACGAGGCAAAAAGGATTTTAGCAAAACTGTCCCTGCTTTATCCTTCAGACGAAGTAAGGGGGGAAATGGAAAAATTAAAAAAACTTATAGAGGTGGAAGGAGATTAGGAGAATATTATGAAAATTCAGGAAGTTTTTAACGATTATCTCCGCAAAATTAAGAATGCCATAATGGTTGCGTTGGTGGATGACGAAGGGGAGATTATACTTTACTCTTTCGATGAAAACAAAATAAGCGATGAAGATGTAAGGTTATTTGCTGCACATATAGTTCACACAATGGCAAAGAAAATTGACGGTAAAGAAAGTGAAGAGATATTCCTATACAACTCAAAAAATTCGGTTTTTGCAAAAAAATTAAAAGACAATCTTGTTATTGTTATAGTCTTTGAAGGACGTTCTTTTAAAGGGTATGCGAACTTATATGCTGATGAGGTTATAGAAAATGTTGAGGAGGAGTTTTTTTAAATGGGATTTTTAAGTAAATTTAAGCAAGGATTAAAAAAAACTCACAGTAAAATTGCGGAAGGGCTTGCAACCGCTATTTTAGGAAAAAAAGAGATAGACGAATCGATTGAGGAAACCCTTGAAGAATTGCTAATTGAAGCGGATGTCGGTATCGATGCTACCGAAGAATTGTTAAATACTGTTACCAAAAAGATCTCCAGAAGAGAAGTGGGGGATTTAGGTGCCGTTATGGAAGCATTAAGGGAAAAAGTTGTTGAAATGCTTTCCGTATCCAGAGAAAGCCATATTTTAGAGGATAACAGGACTCCTCTTGTTGTACTTGTAGTCGGAGTTAACGGTGTCGGAAAGACAACTACAATAGGCAAATTAGCTAAACGGTTTAAAGAAAAAGGAAAAAAAGTGATTTTAGGTGCTGCAGATACGTTTAGGGCTGCTGCAATTGAGCAACTTGAGATCTGGGCTGAAAGGGTAGGTTGTGATATTGTTAAACATAAAGAAGGCTCTGACCCGTCAGCCGTTGCTTTTGATTCTGTAAAGGCGGGAGTAGCAAGGAATGCAGATGTTGTCATAATTGACACTGCAGGCAGGTTGCATACAAAAGAAAACCTTATGAAACAACTTGAAAAGATGAAAAGGGTAATCTCAAAAGTAATACCTGAAGCCCCCCACAGAGTTGTCTTAATTCTTGACGCTACAAACGGACAGAACGCTTTAAGTCAGGCAAAAGAATTTCAAAAGATCACCGGAATAAGCGATATTGTGCTAACAAAACTTGACGGCACCGCAAAAGGGGGCGTAATAATTCCCATAGTAAGGCAGCTAAACGTACCGGTTGCCTTTGTCGGAGTAGGAGAAAAAGAAGACGATTTAATACCTTTTAACGCCGAAGAGTATGCGAGCAGTCTATTTGAGTCAGGGTTTTATAAGGAGTGAACGGTGAGACGTTCGGTTTATGCCGGAAGTTTTTATCCCTCAAAGGGAAATGATATTATATCCTTTTTTAAAGATATACAATGTAACGAACAAAAAATAAACGCTGCAGGTGTAATATCTCCTCATGCCGGCTATATCTATTCAGGGAAAACAGCTTATAGAACATTGTGTTCAGTAGATATACCAGACACTGTAGTCGTGTTTTGTCCAAACCACAGGGGAGCAGGTTGGGCTCTTGCAGTTTCTCCCGATTCGTCATGGGAAACACCTTTCGGCGAGATAGAGGTTGATGTTGGCCTAAGCAAGACAATTGCCGAATTTACTTATGCCAAGATAGACGAAGTAGCGCATTTGTATGAGCATTCACTTGAGGTTCAATTGCCAATTTTAAAATTATTAAACCCTGATGCAAAAATA
>JALWHA010000317.1:0-882 GCA_027038695.1 Acidobacteriota bacterium | reverse complement strand
ATCTGTAGGTTTGGGAGACAGGGAAATCCTAAAAGATTTTGCTAATCATATTTATGAGAACACAAAAGAGAGAGAAATGCTTTTTCTTGCCAGTTCGGATATGAGTCATTATGTACCTGCGGAGTATGCCGAAAAAAAAGACGGAATGGTTATCAAAGAGTTAGAGAAACTAAATCCAGAGTTGGCTATTGACATTGTAGAAGAAAACGATATATCAATGTGCGGGATTTACCCCGTATATTTAATGTTAAATATTGCCAAATTAAAAGGTGCAACTCGGGGGCAGGTAATTGAATACACGAATTCCGGTGTTGTTACAGGTGATTTTAATGAAGTAGTGGCATATCTCGGAATGGTATTTTATTGAGGAAGTATGAAAGTTGTAATTCAAAGAGTGGAAAACGCAAGTGTAAAAGTTGAAGATCAAACTGTTGGAGAGATCGGTAAAGGATTGCTTGTTTTAGTCGGTTTTGAAAAGGATGATCAAGAAGATACTGAAAAAAAGATTAAATTTATTTCTGAAAAAATCGTTAATTTAAGGATTTTTGAAGATTCTCACGGGAAAATGAACCTTTCCGTTAAAGATATAAAAGGTTCATTGTTGGTGATTTCCAATTTCACCCTTGCAGGTTCGGTAAAAAAAGGAAGAAGGCCGTCTTTTGATAATACGTTAAGCGGGGAAAAGGCAAGGGATTTTTATAATAAATTTGTCAATTTTTTAAAAAAAATAAATATTCCCGTTAGAGAAGTCAAATGTGACGCTCATATGAAAATAGAATTGATTAATGACGGACCAGTTACTTTTATTTTTGAAAAATAAAAAGAAAAATAATGAATTCAGGTTTAAATTATATAATTTTTATTGGGGGAAATTTCCTTTAT
>JALWHA010000316.1 GCA_027038695.1 Acidobacteriota bacterium | reverse complement strand
TTTTAGTATTTTAAAGATGTATATCTCTTCTAAGAGTGTGTGTTTCCCCTTGTAAACATAACTGAAACCACCTTCTTTTATGTACTCTGTGATTATATAGTGTCCTTCTACAACTTCCTTGCCTATAAGGTTTAGCGGGTCGTCTTCACTTCCGCATGTTTGGAGTATATCAGAGGATTTATAGGTATCCGACGGGATTCCTTCATGCATATCTTCTTGGTTTTTGTGTTCATCTTTCTTTTTATCCTCAGCCAAAGTTTGAACCCCGTCAAAATTGTTTATTTTTTAATTTTAAAAGATTGAAACAGGTAAGTAAATTGTTTTAAACAAAATTTTATGCAAGATTGCGTTTTTAAAGGCAAGGGACGCAAAAGGCATTTAATTACTCTATGTTACGGGGAAATTTAAAACGAGGAAACAATGAGAGGAATTATCTTTTCTATTGCTCAAAACTTGTCAATGGATTTTTGAATTAGGTTAAGTATGGCGGAGGGACTGGGATTCGAACCCAGGGTACCAGCGAGGGTACACCGCATTTCGAGTGCGGCCCGTTCGACCACTCCGGCATCCCTCCGCGCAGAATAGATTTTACACTATTTTGATTTTTTTTTCACTTGCCTTTTTATCTCAAAAAACCTTGAGAGTATGTCGCCGCATTCTTCTTTAAGCAACCCCCCTTCAATTTCCACTTTGTGATTGAGGTTTAAAGCATCAATCAGATGAATATGAGAGGTTAACCCGCTTCTTTTGTCGTATGCACCGAAAACGAGACGCTTTATCCTTGCGTGTACCATTGCACCGTAACACATAAGGCAGGGTTCCAATGTTACATAGAGGGTGGAACCGGTCAACCTGTAGTTTTTTTCAAACCTTGCGGCATCCCTGATTGCAATTATCTCAGCATGTGCGGTAGGGTCGTTTGAGGATATAGGGCGATTGAAGCCTTTGCCTAAAATCACTCCTTCTTTTGAAACAACAACAGCACCTATAGGCACTTCGTCAAGGTCAAAGCCTTTCCCCGCTTCTTCAAGTGCAAGCCTCATAAAGTAAGTATCCTGTTCGGTAAAAGCCATTATATCTCTATCCTTATTCCGTCCTCTGTTGTTTGCATATTCCATTGATTGTTTTCTGCAATTTCCCTAAACAGTTTATAGAAACTAACGGATTGTAATCGGCTTGGGCATAGGTTCCCGTCTAAAAAATCAAACGGCTTCTTCTCAAAAGATAGGTTGATTGAAATGTTTTCCCCTTTTTCCGCCGAGATTTTAAAGTTTATCACCTCGTCTTTTCCCCTGACAAGAGCAAAAACAGATTCGCCTAAAAAGTATATCGCTTCGGCAAAGTCTCTGCCGAGGACGGATAGGTTAAGGTAATCTTCTATTTCAACGGAGAAAACAACTTTGTGCTTTATCTCCCTATCGGTTATAACCGCGTTATGAAACCCGTCAAAGAATTTTTTTAAATTTATGATTTCCCTTTCACGCATACCGTAGAACATCAAGTAATAACTTATAATTTCATACATTCTCATTAATTCTTCGGTTGATTTGACTATCTTTTTGAACACCCTGTCCACCCCTCTTAACTCGGGGAGTTCTCTGGTTTCTTCAATTTTTCCTTCAAGCAAACCTAACCTTGAGACTAAGGGGGTTATTTTCCCGTTTGAGTTGTGAATAAAGCCTTCCAATATTTTAACAAAGTGTTCAATTTTTTCAAACGCATAAACCTTAAACTGCCTATTAAACATCTCTTCTTCCATTTCGTCGCAAATAAAAGAGTCCCCGCTTTTTATAAATGAATAGTATTTTTCTTCAAACTTCACGTAACCGCTTCTTGCCGACTCGCATTCTTCAGCCAAAAAATCGTTCAGCGAATTATTCATACCAAACTCCCCCTTCCTTTACGATATTTAATGGTATAATATCTTTTGATAATATTTTATATTAAGAGGCGATTATGAACAATGAAAAAGTGATATTAGCGTTCGGTAGCAATTTAGGGGACAGGGAGGAATTTATCAGAACCGCTTTGAAATTCCTTATGGCAAACGGGGTAAAACTTGAGGAGATATCATCTTTTTACGAAACAAAACCGGTTGATAAAAAAGACCAGCCGAAGTTTTTAAATTGTGCTGGTATTTTCACAACAAAGTTAACCCCTTTTAAATTGCTGAGGTTAATCAAGCAGATTGAAAAGAGAATGGGGAGAGAGAACAACGGAGATAAGGGACCGAGAAATAT
>JALWHA010000315.1 GCA_027038695.1 Acidobacteriota bacterium | reverse complement strand
GCTTTTTTTATTGTTTTTTTTCAAATAAATATTTTTGACTAAATTTTCATTCTAATTTATACTTTTTTTAGAAAATATTCTTTTTTAGGGGGTTAAAGTGGCCAAGAAAGAATTTGTTGAATTGGTTATAGAATCGCCTTTTATATTATTTAAGGGTTTTTTAATGGGGTTTATAGAAGGCAGTGGAGAAAAACCTGTTTACTTTTTTAGCAAAAAGACAGGCATTAAAACAGAAACACTTGTTGAGAGTTTAAAGGTCTGGTTCGGTTTTGAAACCCTTGTTCATGTTTGTGTGGAAGTAAAATTTGCGGATAACCTCAAAAAAGCGCTGGAAAACACATTTGACAAATTGGGTATGAAGGTAAAGAGTGAAAAACCGATTAAATCGGCGTCTTTTGATTTTAAAGTAACCCTTTACCATAAAAAAGACGCTAAAAGGTTTGAAGAGTTAATTCATAACCTTCCTGATGGAGTAATCCTTGATGAATTCACCAAAGATATTGATGAGGATAAAGATGCTGCAAAAGAAAAAGGTGTTTACACGGTTGACCATGCTTATATTTACAAAGCAGAGGGTGAAATAGTCGGTAATTTTCACGGTGTCGTGGATGTTTTTCTTAAAATGAAAGATTTTCCTCACATAGAACTTGAAGAAGTTCACTTAAATTTTGACGAATAGTTTTTGATTTTTTTATAAAAAGACTGATAGAACCGAATTGTTATCAACTTTTGTAAAAAAGTTTATGCTTTAGATGTGTTTTTTTAAATTTTCCTCTTTTTTTAAAAATTTTTTTGGTTATAATTTAACCGCCATATGAAATGGCTTTATTTTATAGAGGAGGATTTAAAAAATGTCTGAAACACTAAACCCTTTTAAGATGGCTCAGGCTCAGTTAGACGAAGCAGCGCGTATTATGAATCTTGATGAGGATATTCACGCAATTTTAAGGGAACCGAGAAGGGAATTCCATGTTTCAATCCCCGTGCGTATGGACGACGGGAAATTAAAGGTATTCAAGGGGTTCAGGGTTCAATATAACGATGCAAGAGGGCCCTGCAAAGGCGGAATCAGGTTTCACCCGGGAGAAACGATTGACACAGTAAGGGCTCTGGCAGCATGGATGACCTGGAAATGTGCCGTTGTTAATATTCCTTTAGGCGGCGGAAAAGGCGGAGTTATATGCGATCCTAAAGACATGTCAATGAAAGAACTTGAACAACTCTCCAGAAACTATATTCAATCTGTAGGAAGGTATATTGCCCCTGAAATAGACGTTCCGGCTCCCGATGTTTACACAAACCCGCAGATTATGGCGTGGATGGCTGACGAATATGCAAAGATTAAAGGTTACTATGCACCCGGCGTTATTACAGGCAAACCGATCGCAATCGGCGGTTCATTAGGCAGGGTTGATGCTACCTCAAGGGGAGTTCTTTACACAATCAGGGAAGCTGCTAAAAAGATCGGAATGGAATTAAATGGCGCTTCAGTTGCTATTCAGGGATTCGGGAACGTAGGTTCGTTCGCCGCTAAATTCCTTGCCGAAGAAGGCTGTAAGGTTGTGGCAATCTCCGATATCGGCGGTGCCTTTTATAATCCTGACGGAATTGATATTCCTAAAGCAATGGACTATGTCCTTGAAAATGGCACACTTGAAAACTTCAACAATGTATTTGACTGCGAGCAGTTAAATCCCGCCGAAGCGCTCTTGGAACTTGATGTTGACATACTTGTTCCCGCGGCATTGGAAGGCCAGATTACCGAAAAGAATGCCGACAGGATTAAAGCAAAATTAGTTGCGGAAGCCGCAAACGGACCGACAACCCCCGAAGCGGACAAAATACTTAACGAAAAGGGTGTATATTTAATTCCCGACTTCCTCTGCAACGCAGGCGGAGTTACCGTTTCCTACTTTGAGCAGGTTCAGGGGAATATGAACTTTTTCTGGACAGAAGAAGAAGTAAGGGAAAGGCTTGAAAACATAATGAAAAACGCTTTTTGGGCGGTTGCTGAAACAGCCGAGAAGTACAATGTTGACAACAGAATGGGAGCATACATTGTTTCTATTGCAAGAGTAGCCGAAGCAATGAAACTCAGAGGCTGGGTATAATTAATAAATTCTAAATAAAAATTAAGAGGGGGCTTAGGCCCCCTTTTTTATTAGAATTATGTATTTGAATTTGCAATGTCTTTTTCTTGCTTTATTTTTTTATTTATATCTTGTAATATTTCGGGGTGAGATTTTAGCGGGGGTGTTG
>JALWHA010000314.1 GCA_027038695.1 Acidobacteriota bacterium | reverse complement strand
CTCACAACTTACAATGCTAACGCCTACTCCGTTTAAGGAAAATTTATCAGGGATAAAATCTAGGCTTTTTTTCAGATTTGTAAGGCATAAACTTCCGTTAACACAGAAACTCTCGCTTCCGTCAGGGTCAAAATGCCTTACATCTCTGTTTTTAAAAACATAAAAAATGCCGTCTGCACCTATGCCTAAATTCCTGTTGCAGATTTTTTTAACAAAATTCTTGTTTAAGAATGCTTCAAGGTTTTCGTTTTCAACCTCGGTTAAGATTAAAAAATCATTGCCCGAAGAATGGAGTTTGTGAAACTTTACTGCCATTTTTCCTTTTTGTATCCCTTTTTAGAGAAAGAAAAAACAGAATCCTTAATTTCTTTGTTTGTTTTAACATTCTCAATAAAAATGTCCGTAACCGTCCCGTTTTTTTCCTCAAAATGAAGTTTTTTAAAAAGAAGGGTTTTCGGTTCAAGCCACATCTCCACTATCTTAAACTTTTTTCTAACCCGCCTTTTTTTAGGGAAAAGTATAAGGTAAATATCCCGCCCTTCAGTTTTAACATTCTTAATTACAAAATACTTAGTTAAGAAATCAAACGCCTTTGAGACATTCAAAAAGTTTACCGCATTCTCTCTATGTCTTTTAATATTCAGGACGGCATAGGTTTTTCTCTTCGCGTCAAACCTGTAAATTCTGTTCTTTTTATAAAAAATCTTGATTTTGTAAGGGGAAGTAAACTCAAGAAGAAGCCTGTCGGGTTTCTTAAAGTAAAACTTCCCGAAAGTAACAGCCTTTTCAGCAAGCAAAGGAGACTTTTTAACCTGCTTAAAGTCCGCCTCAAAACTCTCTATCTTTGAATAATGAAGTTTGATCTCTTTAAGCAAATCAAGGATTTCTTTATCCTGTTTGGTTTTAGCAGAAACAGGGAGAACAAGAAAGACAAGAAGAAACGCTATTATCTTTCTCATTTTAACCTCTGCTTAAAGATTCAAGAAATTCCCTGTTTGTTTTGTATTTTGAAAGCCTTTCAATTAAGAGTTCCATCTTTTCAACCGTTGACAGAGGAGCAAGCACTTTCCTTAAAACCCATACCCTGTTTAATTCAAACTCGTCGCAAAGAAGTTCTTCTTTCCTTGTACCGGACCTGTCAATGTCAATAGCGGGGAATATTCTCTTGTCTGCAAGCCTTCTGTCAAGCACAAGCTCCATATTGCCTGTTCCCTTGAACTCTTCAAATATAACATCGTCCATTCTTGACCCTGTTTCAATCAATGCTGTTGCAATAATGGTTAAACTGCCGCCTTCTTCAATATTCCTTGCCGCACCGAAAAACCTTTTCGGCCTCTGCAAAGCGTTTGAATCAACACCGCCTGACAACACCTTGCCCGAAGGGGGAACAATTGCGTTGTAAGCCCTCGCAAGCCTTGTGATACTGTCAAGAAGGATAACAACATCCCTTTTATACTCAACAAGCCTCTTTGCCTTTTCAATAACCATTTCGGCAACATGCACATGCCTATCTGCAGGCTCGTCAAATGTTGAAGAGATAACCTCTCCCTTAACAGACCTTTCCATGTCGGTAACCTCTTCAGGCCTTTCGTCAATGAGAAGCACTATAAGGTAAACCTCAGGATGATTTGTTGTAATTGAATTTGCAATTGACTGTAAAAGCATTGTTTTACCGGTTCTCGGAGGAGCGACTATTAAACCCCTCTGTCCCTTTCCGATAGGGGTAAGCAAGTCCATAATCCTCGGAGACAGGTTTTTCTGTTTTTCCACCTCAAGCCTTATCCTTTCAAGGGGATAAAGAGGAGTCATACTGTCAAAAGCACCTTCCCTTTTAACTGAAGGAGGCTCAAAGTTTATCGCTTCAACCTTTATCAATGCAAAAAACCTTTCACCGTCTTTTGGCGGCCTCACCTGCCCTGAAATAGTATCCCCTGTTTTCAACTCAAACTTCTTTATCTGAGACGGGGAAACATAAATGTCATCAGGCCCCGGCAAATAGTTATATTCAGGCGCCCTTAAAAAACCGAAACCTTCGGGGAGTATCTCAAGAACACCTTCCGAAAATATCAATCCGTTTTTCTCCGTTTGCGCTTTTAAGATTAAAAACATCAACTCGTTAAGACTGCTTCCTTTGGGAACTTCAACACCTAAATCCTTTGCAATCTTCTTTAATTCCCTTTCCTTTTTTTCCTTTAAATCTGCAAGACTGTAATCCATACAATCACTCCTTATACAAATTGCTCATGGTTAATTTCAAATAA